>DAOTTT010000402.1:0-15252 GCA_034437635.1 Anaerolineae bacterium
GTTTCAATTCGATTACAGATTGGGGACAGAGTTGTATCTAGCCGAAGCTGCGCCCTAGGCCAATGGTCACCTTGGCCGCGCCCCAAGTCTCTACCGCGCCCAACGGCCCCAAGGCCAGCGCCGACCCCGCGCCAATGCCGACCGCTACCGCCGCCGCATCGACCGTCAAGACATCTTGGGCGATATGCTCATCGTTGAGGCTCGTCACCCCGGTGACAACCAACACATCCGGCAACCACGCCAAGCCATCAAAGCCTTCATTGCCGACTAAAAACAGCTTGCCGAATAAGCTACTGGCTTCGCCTTCCGCCAAGATCACCGCGCCCCGTTCATAAGCCGCTTTCATTGCATCGAGCGCCGCGCCCTTGAGCACAGAAAGCACTTCGCGCTTACTGACACCTAACGGCAAAACGATCAATTGTGCTTCTTGCAAGCGTTGATTAATCGTCGCGTCGTCTTCCGTCAGCACATTGACGATGTAGCCCGTCGGTGCGCCAAGCTCGTTCATATCTTCAATGAGATCGTCGGCAGCGTCTTCCTGCAAAACGAGATAAGCCACACCACCGCCTGCTTTCATCTTGCTCAAAGCCATTGCGCGGATGTCGCTTAAGGCATCGTTGCCGCCGGAAAGCACCAGCCAGCCATAGCCCTCTATCCATTGGAGTACATGCTGATGTTCGCTCATAGGTCATTTCTCTATCTATGCCTGCATCTATACTAAACTCTACCTTGAACCGAGCGTGTTGTCTGCCCTAGGTTCTATCAGATAATCGCCAATCGCTTTAGAGGCCAGTTGCACCCCCAGGCGAAGCGCGTCCTCGTCAAAGTCAAAACGGGGATGATGATGAGAATAGGTTAAGCCCTTCTCACTATTCGCTGATCCTAACAAAAAGAACGTACCCGGCACATCTTCCAGGATGTAGCACATATCCTCAGCGGCCATCGTTTTCTCGGTTGTCACACTCACACCATCCACTGTAGAGAAAACAGACTTCACCCGTTCCGTCACCGCTTCATCGTTAACAACCGGAATATTGGGATGGCGAATCTGAATATCCACCGTGCAGCCAACCGACTCACAGACCGACGTTGCAACAGACCGTATATGCTGCTCTAGCATTTCACTGGTATAGGCGTTAAACGAGCGAAATGTCCCTGCGATTTTGACATACGCCGGGATCGCATTATAAGCATGGCTGCTAGTTTCCACTGAGGTGACAGAAAGCACCACCGCGCCTGCCATTGCGTTCATCTTGCGCCCGACGATGGTATGCAGCACGGAGATCAACTGCCCGGTGCAAGCAACCGGGTCAATTGTTGTATGAGGCATCGCCGCGTGCCCGGCAGAACCTCGCACCCGCAAGTTAAAAAACGACGATCCCGCCATCATCGGCCCCGGCGTAAGACCAACCGTTCCTATTGGTAACGTGTTCCATAGGTGCAAGCCCATGCTGACATCCGGCACCGGGTCATCGTCTAACACACCATCTTTAATCATCGCCAACGCACCACCACCGCCCATTTCTTCCGCCGGTTGGAACATCACCTTTAAGCGACCTTTGAGTTTATCGCGGTTTTGACTCATAATCTGCGCGACACCCAGGCCGATAGCCGTATGTCCATCATGCCCACAAGCGTGCATCTTGCCCGGCTCTTGCGAGACATATGACACATCATTTTCTTCTTCAATCGGCAGCGCGTCCATATCCGCCCGCCAGAGCACTGTCGGCCCCTCTTCCGCACCCTCCAACACACCGACAACGCCTGTTTGCCCAACGCCTGTCTTGACCTCAAAACCAGCGTTGGCGAGCACCTTAGCGACAATACCAGCAGTACGGTGAACCTCAAAGCCAACTTCGGGGTGTTGGTGTAAATCACGTCGCCAGTCAATCAGTTGCTCGTGTATGCGGTAGGCATCCGCAATGAAATCACTCATTCGTCCACCTTACGATTATGCTTTTCTAACTGTATTGTAACAGAATTTAAAGTAACTAAGCTTGAGATATTACGCCAACGTAAATACCCGATAGCCTTCTATCCAACGAGGGGCATCCTCTGGCGAACGGGTATCCCGGTGGCGATTACGGATATTCTCGGCCATGCGCTCCATATCTTTGATCTGGCTTTTATGCTGCCGTAGGGCTTCGATCTTCGTCTCGATGTAATCGGTAATATCGACAAAGTGGGTGGCTTCTGCCGGGCCAGCCAAATACAACCATTTAACCTTATGTGTTTCCAGCCCTTCATCGCGCTCTAGCTCCAAAAAGTTGAGCCGATCACGCGCAGTCGGGAAGACAGCGGCCATCGTTACATCGCCCACTGCACGATGGTCGGGATGGTTAATATAGCCCGCACCGTACCAAAAAGCAGTCGGGTCACAAGTGACGACTAAATCCGGCTTACGCATCCGAATTAAGCGCGACAACTCCCGCCGGAGTGCTATAGTATGGACCACCTCGCCATCCGGTTGACGCAAAAAGATCACATCACCGCCACCGAGTGCTTTAGCGGCGTTGCGTTCTTCTTCCTCACGAATTTCAATAAGACGGTCGTGGGTCATGTCAGGGTCTTCACTGCCTTTGTCGCCACTGGTGACCAATACCAGCGTGACATCCGCACCATTCGCCGCCCAACGTGCCAACGCGCCCCCCGCGAAAAATTCAGGATCATCAGGGTGGGCAAAGATACCCATGACGCGCTCAACACGCGGCGGCGTTTCAAGAAAGCTATCAGCAGTCGTCATTTAGATATTCTATCCTCTGTTATTTCAACATAGGTCAATAGTATCGAAACATGAGGATTTATGCATTAAACTCGGCGTGAACAGGGTTTAATATTCTAACAATACGATAGCGTTTAGTCGTCTGTATTGATCTTATCTGCGTTGCGATTACCCGGTTTTTGTCCACAATCACACGGTTCATCACCGTGTTTTGTGCAGGGTTCCTTCGCTTTTTTCTCTAAAGCTCGCAATTCATCCAGTGGAATCAAATCTTCCCGATGGAATGTATGCCGCCCTTCACCTTCAATATAGACCATCACCGTATCCGCCAAAGGCTGTACATCGATGACTTTGCCCTCCCCTAACGGCGTACCGATCTTCTTGTTTCTCTTGGGGAGTTGCTTTCGCGCCTCCACATACTGCTCGTATTCATAGACCAAGCAGCAGCGTAAACGCCCACACATACCGGTGATCTCCGAAGGATTAAGGGAGATACCTTGCACCTTCGCCATCTTAATGGATATAGGGCTAAAGTCCGTCAGGAAGGTCGAGCAACAGCGCAGTTCGCCACAGGCACCATACCCCCCCAACAACTTAGCGACATCACGCGGGCCAATTTGCCGCATCTCGACTTGTGCGTCGAACTGCTTGTTGAGTGCGTTCCATAATGTGTTGACGTTCACCTTGTTTTCCGCACTATAGAGGAAAGTCAACCGCGAGCCATCATAATTATATTTGGCTGCGTGAAATTTCACTTCATCATATCCGCCGAAGTCGTGCGCTCTCTCTCGGCAGATTACCAACGCTTCAGGCTCTTGTGCTTCCCACTGTTGGCGCAAAACCAAATCCCGTGCGGAAGCAGGCCGCATGATCGGCTTGTACGTCTTATTATCATCGGCAGGAGTAAAGCCCATCACCTGCCCCATGCTGCGCCCGCGTGACATTTCAACGATCACGTACTCGCCAGCCTCAAGCTGAGGATAATCGCTGTAATCAAAGTGATAGAGTTTGCCAACTTTTGTGAATCGCACACCCGCGACCAGTTTTTGTTGGACTGCTTTTTGTTGAACCATCTTAAATACACCTTCGCTACTTGCGCGAAATCATTCTCGTTTACAATAATAAGTTGCGTCATCTATCATATCATGGAAACAATGCCAGCCAAGCTATATTGACAAAAATCTCCCCCGATGCTAGGCTGAAGCGGTTATATTTGAGTCCACCATCGGCATATCCATGCAAATACTCACGATGAAGTTTGGCGGCGCATCCGTCGCCACTACAACCGCATTAACGCAGGTCGTCAGTATTATCCTGCAAGAAATCGAACGTTGGGATCGTATCATCGTTATCGCCTCCGCATTAGAAGGCGTAACAGATGCGCTTTTAGAGGCCGCCCAACTCGCCAGCCTAAGCAACCGACGCGGCTACCGACGGCTTATCGCTAACGTACGCGCCCGTCATATGACGCTTGTAGATGAACTACCCTTAAGCAATGACGAGCGTAACGCGCTACATGCTGATATTGACCAACTGCTTTTTGATATGCTCGATGTCTGCCAAAACCTGAGTGATATCCCAGCCGAAACCAATGTAACAATCGAGAGTGCGCCACAAATTGATATGATCGTCAGTGTAGGCGAACGCCTCGCAGCCCGTGTCATCGCCGCCCTGCTCCGCGAGAATAACCTACGTGGGGTCGCCTTAGATGCAACCGAGTTGATTGTCACAGATGACATATTTGGCAATGCGCGCCCTGATGTTGAGGCAACCCGCGCTCGCATCAACCGTGACCTGATGCCCATGTTAGAACGTGACATCATCCCTGTGGTAACTGGTTTCATCGGCGCAACCCTTGATGGACGCATCACAACTTTAGGGCGCGGGGGGAGTGATTATTCTGCTGCAATGATCGGTGTCTGCACAGATAGCAGCGAAGTTTGGATGTGGACTGATGTTGATGGCATGATGACGGCAGACCCTAGCGATGTTGATGAGGTTCGCGTCGTGCCTACGCTATCTTACGAAGAAGTCGCCGAACTCGCGTACTTTGGCGCACGTATCTTACATGCGCGGATGGTGGAGCCATTGCAGCAAGCGGATATCCCACTGTTGATTAAAAATGTCTTCAAGCCACAACAACCAGGAACAATTATTCAACAGACACCACAACCATCTGAAACGCGCATCAAAGCCGTGACACGCATCCAGGGTATCAGCTTACGATCAAACGCTAACGGCCCGTTAGAAGACATCCTCAGCACGATTAACCAGAGCTTTAAAACGACAACCGGCAACAAAGCCGATGTGATGTTCTCATCGCAATCTGCACAAGGGAGTTTTATCTGCTTCGTAATCCCAACGGCTGTTGGCCTGGACGGACTGACACTCATTGAGAAGCACCTAAAAGAAACCCTGCAAGAATACCCCCAACATGCCCATTGGCAGATGCAATCTGTTGATGTGCTCACGATTATCGGCAACATCGGCCAACAATATACCTCCATCATGGCGCAGGTCTTTTCCGCATTGGGCGATTTACCCATTTTGATCGCCGCGCCGGGACCTTCAGCCTGTAGTCTATCAATCGTTGTCACGCCGAGCTTATCCGATACAGCCCTGAGTCGCATTCATCAGCTTATACGGGTTTAAAAGCACATGCGCCACAAACACCAGCTTCTATTGCTTAGTCTGGTTATCTTCCTGCTGGCTCTTGTGCCAAGGGTCACGCTGAAGACGCACACCACCCATGATGAGGCGGCACATTGGGTACGCCGATCAGCAAATTTTTTGGATGCCATGCAAACCGGGGACGTTAAAGCGACAGCGCAGGCATTTCATCCCGGCGTGATGACCACATGGTTAGGCGCAGCGGGCATCCTCTTAGATAATGCCATCAACGGCGAAAACCATGCCGAAACAAATAATATTCAATATCGCTATAATATCCGTTTTTTCTATTCTTTAACAACGGCCATTTGTGTCGCTATTGGTTTTCTTTTTCTCATCCGTTTGTTTAAGGTATCCGTCGCTTTTTTAGCGGCGTTATTGTGGGCGTTTAACATCTTCCTCATTGAGCATAGCGGCATCCTGCATGTGGATGGCCTATCCTCTAGCTTTATGTTCTTGGCGTTCTTGTCAGGACTTATTGGCCTACACTTCGACGATGAACCGCACCGTTATCGGTTTGAAGATCAGGTACGCTGGCGCTGGTGGCTGGCATCCGCCGCGTTCGGCGGGTTAGCCGTCCTCACGAAGTACACAACAGGCAGCGTATTCGGCATCTTGGGCTTACAGATGCTCTTTGTTAACTACAGGCATTTACGTTTACGGCGTTTGGCTGCTCAAGTTTGGCCGTTTGTCGTCTGGTTGATCGTCGCCTTTAGCGTTTTCTTCGTCCTATTCCCTGCTATGTGGGGCTTCCACTTTGATGCGATCTTCAACCGCATTGATAGCGGCGTTAATAACGTTTTTGTCGGCCATTATAACTACTTCTTGGGCGAGAACACATTTGACCCCGGCCCACTATTCTACCCGATTACATTTGTGTTTCGGCTCACCCCTTGGGCACTCATCGGCCTGTTGATTTTGCCATTTGCATTGTGGGATAGCCGGATGCGCATCCAGCGAGCCAAGATTACGGCGTTTTTCCTTTTCATTATCATCACCGTTGCTCTCATGCTCATTCAGCCTAAAAAGATGGATCGCTACATTTTGCCCGTCTACTTTGCTGCCGATGTCCTCGCGGCGATTGGTCTACTCGGCGGCATCAACGCGCTAATCAATCGGACAATCGGACAATCACAACGCCGCAATATATCTATTGGTGGCGTTTGGGTAGCGGGGATCATTATTATGGCCTCCTTCTGGTGGATGTATCACGAATATCCCAGAGCGTATTACAACCCGTTGTTAGGGGGCGGGTCTACCGCTGTGGAAACCTTTACAGTCGGCGGCGGTGAAGGTTTAGAACAAGCCGCAGAATGGCTAATCGACAATGAAGCCAATCTATGCGATCAAACAATTATTTCTGATGATTCCTCTACCCTGGGCGTTTATTTTCCTGACTGTGTGAACGTTATTCCTATGGCGGATTGGCCTATGGCGATGCGTGATGCTGATTACGCCATTTTCTACATCGCCCACCGCCAACGCTATGAATTCTATCACTCAGACATCATCCGCGATGCGTTCGCTACGCTGCCGTCAGAGCATACCGTCTCTGTATATGGGATGCGTTACGCCGATCTCTACGATTTAAATGCCCATCCACCTGCCATTGATTGGGCCGCTATTGATGCCGCCCTAGAGGATACACCATGAGCCGTCTGCTTATTATCGGTTTGTTTTTTCTGGCGTTAATTCCACGCCTAGCACCCATGAATTACCTCAGCTTTGATGAGGGCAATTATTGGGTTTATCGCTCGGAGAACTTCCTCCAAGGCTTACAAACGGGTGATTTAGCGGCGACGGCGCAGTCTTTTCATCCCGGCGTAGGCACAATGTGGATGGGAGCCGCCGGTATCTTGGTCAACGATGTCATCAATGGTGACGATCATCAAGTAGAAGACAACCTCGCGTATAGAGTCGCCATTCGCCGCGTCATGGCGGTTGTTAACGCGCTGTGTGTTGTCATCGGTTATTTTTTGCTGACCAGACTCTTTAAAGATCAGCGGATTGCACTTTTAGCAGCGATCTTCTGGGCAACAGAACCTATGCTCGTCGGGCACAGCAGCATTCTGCACGTCGATGGGCTTTCAACATCCATGATGGTGCTGTCATTTTTGACAGGATTAATCGCCTTTAAGTTAGATCATCAGCCCTACAAGTATAGTTTAAGGGACCAAGTGCGCTGGCAGTGGTGGGTCGCATCGGCCATACTCGGCGGGGTCGCCACGTTGACTAAATTTACCACATTGTCGGTCATTGGTATTCTGTTCTTGGCGGCCTTGATGATTAACTTTAAACACTTTCGCGTCAAGCACATTCATATTCAAGCCATGCCCTTTTTTGTATGGGTGGGCATTGCTGGCGTGACTGTCTTCGCGCTGTTCCCGGCCATGTGGGGGCATATGGATGTCGTGCTTGATCGCTTGAATTATGGTGTGGAGTTAGCATTTGAAGGCCATCGCAATTTCTTCTTAGGCGAGCCAACCATCGCACCGGGGCCGTTTTACTTTTTCGTCACCATAGCCTACCAAGTAACGCCTTGGGTATTGCTTGGCGTAGTTATCAGCATTATCACGATAAGGCAGCTTACAAAGCAGCAAGATAGCGCCCTGTTGTTTGCCTTGGCGCTGTTTTGTATCGCCTTTTACGGCATTATGGCATCCCAACCAAAGCAACTTGATCGCTATATGTTGCCGATCTACCCCATCCTCTGTGTTTTTGCCGCGCTCGGCATCTGGACGCTTTTTGACCGTCTCAGCCAATCGATCAAACCGAGCCGAATATGGGGGACATTGCTGGTCGTCGCCGTCATTAACCTGATATGGGTCTACCCGTACTACTTCGCCTATTACAATCCGCTACTTGGAAGTGCGCCCGTCGCTCAAGAGATCATTTTATTGAGCACGGGTGGAGCCGGGCTGGAAAAAGCGATCACCTATATCGAAGCGGAGGAAGGCGATAACTGCGATGTGCGCGTCTTGGGCAAGCCGGAAACGCTGCTCAGGCAATACCCAACGTGCTACACCTTCTTAGATGCCAACAACTGGCGCGAAGAAATAGACGACAGCGACTATCTGATTCTGTCTATACGCTATATTCAACGCGAATATTTCCCTGAGCTTCAACGTCAGCTAGACACCATCACGCCGACAGCGACCTTTTCTTTTCAAGGTGTAAATCTTGTCTATCTATACGATGCTGAACAACTCAATTTAATCCGCGTCAATGACGCACAAGACGATGCTCCATGAGAACGGCGGCGGCGATGCAGCATCCACGATGCTTAACCCTTGAGCCGCCAAAAAACGCTTAAACCCCCAGCTCGACCAATGATTGACATGCTCTGGATGGTCGCCAAGTTGCATAACCCCTTTGCCGCTCACAAAACGCAAGCCCCGGAAGATCGGTTCATTCGGCACACTGAGCAGCAGATACCGCCGCGAAACCCGTTTCATCTCAGCGATGGCGCGTCCCGCTTGGGGTAAATGCTCTAACACTTCTAGCGATAAAATCGCATCGACGGTATCCGCCGCATACGGCAATTCATACGCGCTAAACACGCAATAATGCGGCACATCAAAGCGGTGCTTCGCTTCGATCACCGCAGCATGGCTTAAATCCCCACCATGTAGATGCCGCTCTGCGTATGGCTCCAAGATCGCCGACGTGGAAAAACCCTCGCCGCATCCAACCTCTAAGACGCTGTTGGCATCCGCTGGCAATAACGACTGTACCCGCGCATGAAATTGTTGGATCGCATAGCGCATCAACGGATTGCCGGAGCTATGCTTGGTCTTGTTCGTCGCGCTTGGCTGTGTCATGCCTGTCGATCCTTAATACTGTAGATAAAGAGTCTGTGTTGCGTTCGATATATGAAACGAGTAACTCGGCGATCAACCCCAATGAGATAAACTGCACGCCCAACACCATCAACAAAATACCGAGCAGAAGCAACGGACGCTCACTCAACGGACCTTGCCCGACAAACCATTGGATCGTCAATATCAAGTTAATAAACACGCCAACGGATAACATCGTCGCACCCAAACCGCCGAAAAGATGCAACGGCTTACGGCTATAGCGCGTCAAAAACAACACAGTGAGAAGATCCAGACCGCCGCTTAACAAGCGCCCAGGGCCGTATTTTGAGCGTCCGAACTGGCGTTTATGATGCTGTACCGGAATTTCCGTAATACTAAACCCGGCATCATGCGCCAGCACCGGGATGTAACGATGTAAATCACCGTATAAACGCAGGCTATGCACACAATCCGCACGATACATCTTCAAGCCACTGTTCATATCTTTGAGCTTTACGCCGCTCATCCATGTGGTGAAGCCATTAGCGATTTTTGAAGGAATGGTTTTAGAAAGGGGGTCTTGTCGGTTTTGCTTCCAGCCGGATACAATGTCATAACCTTCGTTTAGCGCTTCCAGTAAGCGCGGGATTTCTGCCGGGTCGTCTTGCAAGTCAGCATCCATCGTCATGACGACTTCACCCTGAGCAAGATCAAAGCCGATGGCTAACGCCCGCGATTTACCGAAGTTACGCCGCTGCAAAGCTACCACAACCGCCGGGTCATTTTCATAGAGCGTTTGCAACACATCCCGCGAGCCATCCGTGCTGCCATCATCAATAAAAATGACTTCCCACACGAAGCCAAGCCGATCAACGGCAGCGCGTATACGTTCGTGCAGCGGCTTTAAGCTCTCAATCTCGTTATAAACTGGCACAATGATCGATAAGTAGGTCATCCGTCCCCCTTTTAGATGTTATGCAAGTATCGCTCAAGCTCCCATTGGGTGACAATCTGACTGTAATCATCGTATTCTTTCTGCTTAGACTCCAAAAAGCGATCACCGATGTACGCACCCAGAGCGTCTAAAATCACATCATCATCACGCAAGGCACGCAGCGCCTCGCCCAACGTTGCGGGGAGCGTTGCCATTGTGCGCATCCGGCTACGCTTTTGCAGCAGTGTCTCCTCCAGCGGATCGCTCAAGACCATTTGATGTTTGATGCCGTCCAACCCGGCTTTGAGCATCACCGCCAGCGCCAAGTAGGGGTTTGTGCTGGGGTCTGGGCAGCGGAGTTCCAAGCGGGTTTGCCCGCCATTGCTCGCTATCACGGGCACGCGGATGAGTGCCGAGCGGTTGACATGCGCCCAACTGATATAAATCGGCGCTTCGAAGCTCTGCCCCAGGCGCTTATAAGAATTGACCAAAGGCGCTAACAAAGCCGTCATCGCCCGCGCATGATACAGTTGCCCGGCCAAAAACTGCCGCCCAATCTCCGATAGGCCGTATTGGTCGCCCGTATCCACAAAGACGTTCAAGCCATCGCGGTCACTGTGCAGGCTTTGATGCGTATGCAGGCCACTCCCGGCCATATTCTGACAAGGACGCGGCATAAACGTGCAATACGCACCTGATTGGGCTGCCACCGTCCGCAAGGCAACCCGCGCCGTAATCAGCGCGTCCGCACTGCGCAACGCATCGTCATGATCGAACGCGACTTCGTATTGTCCTTGTGCGATCTCCGCATGAGCATCTAGTACCGGAATATCTAAAGCGAGCAACGCCGCGCCCATCGCCTGTTGCAAATTTAACCCACGTTCACCGGGCAAATCATAATAGGTGGCATCGTCAATCGGTTGACACGGCAGCGGGTCGCCTTGCGCGTTTGTTTTGAACAAGAAGAACTCAAGCTCCATGCTCGACTGAAATTGAAAGCCCATGCTTGCGGCTTCTTCCAACACAGTCACAAGCGCATTACGCGGGTCACCGATGAAGGGGTCGCCTTGTGGGGTGACGGCGCTACATATAACCCGCACACCGCCCCAAGGGAGCAGTTTAAACGTGTTCAAGTCCGGCATGAGCTTCATGTCGCTCTCGGCAACCCGCGCTTCGCCGTCAATGGATGACCCATCAAAGGGTACGCCGTGTAGCATGGCATCTTCCATACGCCGCTCCGGGATTGTGACTGTCTTCACGCGGCCTAGAATATCGGTAAACCAGAGTTGCACAAATTGAATAGCATGGCGTTCTACCGCGTCCAATACCGCGTCAATTGATCCTGTCATTATCTACCTTTTCAAAGTTCCGGGTCAGGGATGATACCCAAATGGCGCATTAACGCATCCAACGCCAAGAGATACCCACGCCAACCAAAGCCGCTAATCTGCCCCATACACACCCCGGCCAACATTGATTTATGCCGGAAGTCCTCCCGCGCATGAATGTTAGACAAATGCACCTCGACAACGGGTAAATCAACCGCGTTGATCGCATCCCGCAGGGCAATAGAAGTATGCGTATATGCACCGGGGTTAAACACCACCCCATCCGACCAATTTCGCGCCAAGTGCAACATGTCGATCAATTCGCCCTCATGGTTGGATTGCGCGGTACGCAACTCAACGCCATGCACTTTGACATACTGTGTGCAAATATCCACGATGTCGTCCAATATGAGCTTACCGTAAATTTTCGGTTCGCGTGTGCCCAGTAAATTTAAGTTGGGACCATTTAATAAATATAATTTTTTTGTCATCTTAAAGCACCCTTTGATTAGTTGTTAGTTACTGGTTTTTGGTCGCTTCAATGACGTGCATTGATGCTAAGCATATAATTTAATAAATGGGCGAACCTGTATTGATTGTTGACTAAAAACTGATAACTGTTCACCTCAGTGACCTTTATTCTTTCTGCGCGATGTCCAGCGCGGCCTGTGCTGTCTCACGCTCAACCCCTTGGTCGATTAAATCTTGCAAAATATAAGCCGGTGTATAGCCTTTAGCCAGCTTTTGCTTAACCCCACCTAACAAACGCGCCACGCCTGGCCGGGGCTTGCTAGGGTTAAAATCTAATACATCTGTATTATAACCATTTCCGCACACTGTACACTCAATTAAATCCGGTTCGTGACCTTGTGTGCTAACAGCCACGCCGAGAAAGAACGTCGCGTTCTCGCGCGTTTTGCGCACATAATCACGCTTAACGCCACACGCCGGACAATGAAACGCGCCACTATCCACCACCGTTTCCCGGCGACCTTTGCCAAATAAAGTCATCGCAACGCCTCCAGAATTTGTATGACCACATCACGCGGCACATCAAATTGACTCATCGGTTGGCCGATGCCACGTAATAACACAAAATGACTGACACCGTTTTTCCATTTTTTATCGGTGTGCATCGCCTGCCATAAGGCCGCCGTGTCGATCTCTTGGCCTAAACGACGCGGTAAGCCCACCGCCGCCAAGGTTTGATCGACCGTATCCACCAATGCCGCATCGCATAGCTTCAGCGCATAAGACAGATGCGCCGCCGCCATCAGGCCGAAGCCTACCGCATACCCATGCGCCCAAGCATAGCCCGTCACTTGCTCGATGGCATGGCCGAAGGTATGCCCCAAGTTGAGGAAAGCGCGTTCGCCCTTCTCGTAAGGGTCGCGCTGCACCACATCCACCTTGACCTGTACCGCTTTCGTCACCAACGCTTCGGCAGCATCTAACTGATGCAATGCCGGGTCTAGCAAAGTCTCATCCGCGATAAACCCGTGCTTGATGACCTCCGCCATGCCATTACGCCACTCCTCCGCCGGGAGCGTTGCCAACACATCCGGGTCAATGTAAATCGCTCGCGGCTGTTTGAACGCGCCGACCAAGTTTTTACCTTGTGGCAAATCCACACCGACCTTACCGCCAACACTGGAATCCACCATAGAAAGCAAGGTTGTCGGCACCTGCACAAAATCCACCCCGCGCATATAGGTTGCCGCCACAAAACCCGCCATATCCCCGATGACCCCGCCGCCCACAACCACCACCGTACTTGAGCGATCCGCCCCGGCAGCGATGAGATCGCCATACAACGCCGTAACCGTCTCCAAGTTTTTGTACTGTTCGCCATCCGGCGCGACGGCTATCCCGGCCTTGAGTCGTTCCGCCAAGGCCGCCGCGTGATAATCACGCACGGTCGTATTCGTGATAACCACCGGATTAGATACCGGCAACACCTCAGCGGTTAAAACGCCGGATTGAATGACAATCTCGTACACGCCATCCGGTGAATTTACAGGGATTGTCGCCATGTGTTGATTACCTCCTGGGCGATTACATTGGGATTACGATCATCCGTCGCCACATGATGCGGCATCGCCGCGTAAGCACTTTGCCGCGCCGCGTAAAGTTCGCGCCATTGCCCGGCCAGCGGACGGCCATCCTCCGCTTGGATGCGCTCGGCGATGGTTTCCGGGGTGGCCGTCAAACAAATGACGCAACCGGACGCGCTCAACACCGCTAAATTATCCCCATTGACCAGCATCCCCCCCCCAGTAGCGATCACTAACTCCGTCTGCGCCGCTAAATATTGCGTCGTCTGTGCTTCCAGCGCACGGAAGGCGGCCTCGCCCTTTGTGGCGAAAATCTGCGGGATGCTCTGCCCGGCCTGTGCCACAATCAGCGCGTCCGTATCCACAAAAGACCGACCCAGTTCATACGCAACCAACTGCCCGATGGTCGTCTTGCCCGTCGCCATAAACCCGGTCAGCACAATATTAGACATACCCAAAACGCCACTCGACGTTATCCATCGGCAGATCATCCAGGCGATTACCGCGTAATTGGTCAAAGCGCGTCTTCATCTCGTCCAGGCTATCGCCGCCGAGCTTTTCCATGAGCGCCCCCGCCAGCACCAGCGCCAACATCGCCTCACCCACAGGCACAGCACGCGGTGTCGCGCAGAAGTCGCTGCGCTCATAAGTCGTGGCTTCGGCTTCGCCCGTCGCCAAGTTCACCGAGTCCGCGCCGCGCAGCATCGTGCTGATGGGCTTCATCGCCACCCGCACCACAATCGAATCACCCGTTGTAATGCCACCTTCCAGACCACCGGCGCGGTTTGTGCGCCGCGTCAAGTTGCCGTCTGCGTCACGGTCAATCATATCGTGAACTTCGCTGCCGTACTTACCCGCATTAGCGAAGGCGTGGCCGATCTCCGCGCCTTTCATCGCTTGGATACTGACCATCGACGCGACAATCTGCGCATCTAAGCGACGATCCCAATGTACATGCGAGCCTAAGCCCGGCGGCACGTTCAGCGCGAAGACCTCAAACACACCGCCGAGCGTGTCTTTGTTAATCTTCGCTTGGCGGATGGCCTCGTGCATTTCTGCGGCAACATCCGGCAACGGACAGCGCACATCGTTAGCTTCTGCGGCTTCATACAATGCTGGATAATCAGGATTTTCACCAAGATCGACCGTCACCGCGCCAATCTGCGCCACATAACCGCCCAACGTAATGCCAAACTGCGCCAGCAGCGCCCGCGCCACAGCACCAGCGGCTACACGCATGGTCGTTTCCCGTGCGGAAGCCCGCTCCAAGCTCAAGCTGAGTTCTCGATAGCTATATTTAATCGCCCCGGTTAAGTCCGCATGACCGGGGCGCGGGGTGGTCATCGGCGTGATGTCACGCTCCTGCCAGTTTTTAAAATCACGGTTATTGACGATCATCGCAATCGGGCCGCCCGTTGTTAAACCGTTCATCAACCCGGCAGTGATGCGTACCGTATCACGCTCAATCTGCATCCGGCCACCGCTGCCATACCCCTGCTGGCGGCGCACCAACTGCGCGTTAATATCCTCATCGTTCAAAGGAACCCCGGCGGGCATTCCCTCTAAAATCGCCGTGAGCATGGGGCCATGGCTCTCTCCGGCGGTCAAAAAGCGTAACATAGACGTTATCCTCACTATTCCTGGCTAGCAAGCTCAACCAGAGCCGCTGCCATCATCATCTCTACAGGCGGGTCTGCGCCCGTCCATTGCTGGAAGCTCAACGCGCCCTGACGCACTAACATAC
>DAOTTT010000403.1:0-15670 GCA_034437635.1 Anaerolineae bacterium
GCGGCACATGTGCCGCCCCTACCACAGATCGTCATTTTGGGTAGGGGTTCCACATGTGGAACCCGCCAATTTTTGCACCGGTATGCAACCATGCCAACATATTGAAATGCACCCCTTTTTCTCCACAGGCTTGACAAGCCCTAGCATCCGCGTTAGTATGTGCTCAAAATGAATATTTGCTAAAAACGTTGATCCAGAAAAGTACATCTGTAAACGATGTCCAGAGAGTCGCCGGTTGGTGGAAAGGCGATACACACGTATAGATCGAATGGGCTGGGGAGTTGCACAGGCGAACGGCATTATGCCCAATAGCGTGTGACGGCAGCGCTCCGTGACCAAAGCGCAGGGTATGTTTGTACCTACTGAGTGCGCGTAATGATCTTACGTGAAACAAGGTGGCAACGCGGGAGTTCCTTCTCGTCCTTGGTGGATGAGAGGGTTTTTTGTTTTTAAGGCATGGAAAATGAGGGCGATGAACGCACAATCGACAAGACGCATTCGCACGGACATCACGCCATCGCGTGATGATGTACATCAATTATTTGAACAGGGCGACCTGGTGCCGGTGTATCGGCGCTTGCTCGCGGATCTGGAAACGCCGGTGTCCGTCTATTTGAAGCTCTCTCAACTGAGCGAAGTCTCGTTTTTGCTAGAAAGTGTAGAAGGCGGCGAGACCGTAGGCCGTTATTCCTTCTTGGGCATCAACCCGCTTGCGGTGGTCAGCTTTAAGGGCGATGTCGTCTCGACGACCACCGAAAACGGCACCCAAACCTATCAACTCGCTGACGGGCAAGACCCCCTCCACGCGATGAAGGCCGAACTGAAACGTTTTAAAGCAGTGGCATTGCCCAAGCTGCCGCGCTTAGTCGGCGGTGCGGTAGGGTATATCGGTTACGATGTCGTGCGTTATTTTGAGCGCCTGCCGGATACAGCCGTAGACGATCTTGAAATCCCTGAAGCGGCGTTTATGCTGCCGGATACACTGGTGATCTTCGACCACGCTAAACATGAGTTGATCGTCTTGGCGAACGCCCATAATCAAGGCGACCCCGAAGCGGCCTATCAAGACGCGGTGCGTCGTATTGATCAGATTGTCGTGGCATTAGGTAGCCCCCTGCCGGAAATCCCGTATCCTGACAGGCAAATTGATGATGAATTAGTCTCTAACATTGCCCGTAAAAGGTTTGAAGACAACGTGCGCAAAGCGAAAGAATATATCGCTGCCGGGGATGCCTTTCAGATTGTACTATCGCAGCGGTTTACCCGGCGCACCAGCGCCCCGCCGCTGATGATCTACCGGGCTGTGCGGGCGCTCAACCCTTCCCCATATATGTTCTATCTGCGCTTTAACGATGACCTGACGTTACTTGGGGCCAGCCCGGAGATGATGGTACGCCTAGAAGACGGTGTCGCGTCGATGCGGCCAATCGCCGGGACGCGCAAGCGGGGTGAAACCGAAGCCGAAGATCAAGCTCTAGCCGAAGACCTTCTTGCAGACCCCAAAGAACGCGCCGAGCATGTCATGCTCATTGACCTAGCGCGGAATGACATTGGCCGGGTGAGCCAGTACGGAACCGTACACGTTACGGATATGATGAACGTCGAACGCTATTCGCATGTGATGCACATCGTCAGCCAAGTGGACGGCCAAGTGCGCGATGGGATTGATTCTTTCGACCTGTTCCGGGCGACGTTCCCGGCGGGTACGTTGAGCGGTGCGCCCAAGGTGCGAGCGATGGAAATCATCGAAGAACTGGAAGGCGTGCGCCGAGGCGCGTATGGTGGCGCAGTCGGTTACTTCAGCCATGATGGGTCAATGGATACGTGCATCACTATTCGCTCATTGGTCATCAAAGGGGATCGCGTGTTTTTACAGGCCGGGGCGGGCATCGTCGCGGATAGTGACCCGGCGAAAGAATACGAAGAAACGGTGAATAAGGCCAAAGCCCTGGCAGTTGCGATAGAATATGCAGAACGTGGCTTGATGTAGCTATGTTTATGGCTTTTAGTAAATAGTCTTAGAACCGCGTTTCTACAGGCTACAATCATTCGTAGGGGCCGTCCAGTTGAGAAAATCATGGCAAGGTGAATAATCGCCCGCAGGTTACTAAATAAGGAGTGAGTTAAAAATATGGCTTTAAAACGTGTAGTGTTCATCCGTTCCGGCGAGACAGATTGGAACTTAAACGGTCGATGGCAGGGATGGGTCGCATCGCCATTGAACACATTGGGGCGGCAACAGATGGAACGCTTGGCGAATTTTATCCGGCATATTGGCCTGACCAAGTTATACAGTAGCGATCATCGCCGTGCCCGCGAAAGCGCGGAGATTTTGGCGCAGAGCTTGGGCTTCGACCCGACGTATGACGAACGCCTGCGCGAACGCTCCATTGGGTACTTCCAGGGGTTGACTGTGCCTGAAATTCACGGATGGTATCGTGACGAGTATCGCCAGTTGCTACAAAATCCAGAAAATTATCGTGTGCCAGGTGGGGAATCCATCATGGATGTCAACGAGCGGGCGAAATCCTTCTTTGAAGATCTGACAAAATCCGAACAGGATAACCCAGCTAATGTTACTGTAGGCGTTTTGTCGCACACATCCACAATCAACTTGATGATTAAATATATGGTACCTGACCAAGATATGACGAATATGTCGTTTGCGAATTCGTCAGTGACGACGCTCTTGAAAACGACTGAAGGCGCTTGGCGCTTGGTGACGGTCAATGACTTGAGCCACCTAGAAGGCTTAGAAAGCCGCTTTATGCCACCCGACCCACGAGGAGATGATGTGCGATGATTTTGGTGATCGACAATTACGATAGCTTTACCTACAACCTCGTCCAGCAGATGGGCGAAATGGGGGGGGATTTGCATGTTGTCCGCAATGACACCATCACACTAGATGATGCGCGGGCGCTCAACCCATCGCATATTGTGATCTCCCCAGGGCCGGGTACACCCGATGATGGCGGCGTATCGTTGGAGATCGTCCGCGAGATGGGCGCACACACGCCGATTTTGGGCGTATGCTTGGGGCATCAGTGCATTGGGCAAGCCTACGGCGGCATCGTCCACCGTGCCGGGCGCTTGATGCACGGCAAAACGAGCATGGTGTATCACAAGCATGATCCCTTGTTTACGGGCATTCCAAGTCCGTTTGAGGCGACCCGCTACCACAGCTTGATCGTCGAAGAAGACACCATGCCGTCGGCGCTCAAGATCACAGCGTTTACGGAAGACGGCGAAATTATGGCGATGCGCCATCAAGAACACCCGGTTGTCGGGGTACAATTCCACCCGGAAAGCATCTTGACGACCTACGGGCCGCGCATCCTCAAGAATTTTATGGAAAATCAGTTTTTAGCGGTCTAATCAACAAAAGGAATGGCGATGGATATTCAACGCGCTATTGACGTTATCGGGCGGTTTGGTCACTTGCAAGCACAAGAGGCCGAAGAAGTGATGAATCAAATTATGCGGGGGGATGCCACCGACGCACAGATCGGCAGCTACTTGATGGGCTTGCGGATGAAAGGCGAAACGCAAAGCGAGATCACCGGTAGCGCGATGGCGATGCGGGCGAACGCCGAGCGTGTCCCGACGCGCTATGCAGGCGTGGAACTGCTGGATACATGCGGCACGGGCGGCGACGGCTCCGGCACATTTAACATCAGTACGACGGTGGCTTTTGTCGCGGCGGGGGCGGGTGTGCCTGTCGCCAAGCATGGTAACCGCGCTGCCAGCAGTAAATCCGGCAGTGCGGATGTATTGGGCGAACTAGGCGTAAACCTGGATCTCACGCCGGAGCAGGTCGGCCAGTGTGTGGATGAAGTCGGCATCGGCTTTTTGTTCGCGCAGAAGCTCCACCCGGCGATGAAATACGCCATTGGCCCGCGCCGCCAGATGAAAGTCCGCACGATCTTTAACATCTTGGGGCCGTTGACCAACCCTGCCGGGGCACGACGGCAATTGATGGGCGTTTTCGCGCCGGACCTCACCGACTTGCTGGCGCATGTACTCGGTGAACTGGGCGCGGTCAGCGCGATGATAGTTAATGGTTATGGTGGCCTGGACGAACTGACGACCACCGGGCCGAATACGATCAGTCATTATCATGATGGGCGCGTAGAAAGTTATACGCTCGACCCGCGTGATTATGGCTTTGCCGGGGCGACGATCTCGGACTTGCTCGGCGACGACCCGGCGACGAACGCTAAGATTTTGCGCGGTATACTGGACGGTTCGATCACCGGAGCGAAGCGCGATGTTGTGGTACTCAACGCGGGGGCGGCCTTGGTCGCAGCCGGTAAAGCCGGGGATATTGCGGCGGGTATCCGCTTGGCAAATGACACCATTGATAATGGCGATGCCGTTGCCAAACTGGATAAACTGGTAGAATTGAGTAACAGCTTTTAAAGAAAGGCGAGCCACAGATGGCCTATGTCAAGACGGATACGATTTTAGATAAAATTCTCGCTCGCAAGGAGGAGGAAGTCGCCGCACGTAAGCAAACCACGCCAGAGGCCAAGATGGTCAACTTGGTGCGGGTGGCCTGTGTGCCGCGTGACTTCAAAGGTGCGTTGCAGAAGGCCAACGTCGCGTTGATCGCTGAAGTTAAAAAGGCTTCGCCTAGCAAGGGCGTACTCATTGAAGACTTCGACCCGGTACAACTAGGGCGTACCTATGCCACAAACGGCGCGTCAGCCATCAGCGTATTAACCGATGAGGACTTCTTTCAAGGCAAGCTCAAGTATCTCCAAGATGTGCGCGGGCGGGTGAGCTTGCCTATTCTGCGCAAGGATTTTATCATCGACCCTTATCAAGTCTTGGAAGCGCGGTCTGTGGATGCCGATGCCGTCTTGTTGATTGTCGCGGCGTTGGAAGACGGCCAGATGAAAGAGCTTTACGATACGATCATCCAGAATGGCATGACCCCGCTTGTGGAAGTCCACAATGAGGCCGAGTTAGACCGCGCCTTGGCTTTAGGCGCGACGGTGGTCGGCATTAACAACCGTGATCTGAAGACGTTCAACGTGGATTTAAACACTACCGCCCGCCTAGCGCAGCGCGTGCCGCCGGATGTGGTGCTCATAGCAGAAAGCGGTATCCGCTCTGAGCAGGATGTCAAGCACATGGGCGCGTTAGGCGCATCGGCAGTGTTAGTCGGGGAGTCATTGGTCAAAGCTGCGCACGAAGGCCGCGACTTAGGCCAAGTTGTGCGGGCGTTTAGCGATCAACCGCGAAAGGACGAATCATGACGCATGTAAAGATTTGCGGCATTACCCGCTTGGACGATGCGAAAGCCGCCATTGATGCGGGTGCGGCCATGTTGGGCTTTAACTTCTATAAGAAAAGTCCGCGTTATATCG
This sequence comes from Anaerolineae bacterium, assembly GCA_034437635.1. GTDB lineage: Bacteria > Chloroflexota > Anaerolineae > Aggregatilineales > Phototrophicaceae > J038. Next base: position 5,376 of record DAOTTT010000403.1, read on the forward strand.
AGCCGGAAGCCGCACAAGTGATCGCGGATCAATTGCGGGCGGATTATGGCGCGAATATACCGTTGTTAATCGGCGTGTTTGTCAACGCGCTGGTGAGTGGAATTTCCGCCATTTCCGATCAAGTCGGTTTGCACGCGGCACAACTCAGCGGCGACGAGTCCGACAGTATGTTAAAGGAGTTACGCGGCATTGCCTTCAAGGGCATTCAGCCGATGAACCAAGCAATGGCCCTCAACGATGTGCAATATTACGCGCCGCACTTCCCGCAGAACGAACGGTTGCCGCAATTGATCTTGGACGCTTACCATCCGCAGTTGCGCGGCGGCACAGGGGAAACGGCCAGCGCCGATGTGGTTAAAGTGGTGCAGGCTTCAGTAAAGCGCGTCATGCTGGCGGGTGGACTCACCCCGCAGAACGTGGGCGAACGGGTGGCGGCGCTCGCGCCCTGGGGCGTGGATGTCGCTAGCGGGGTTGAAGACGACGTGCCCGGCGTGAAGAACCACGACAAGGTCCGGGCGTTTGTAGCGGCAGCGCGTGCGTAAACTTGAAACCAGGAACAAAAAAGACACAGGAGTATTGTAAGCATGACAAACCAAGAACTCTATATTGATATTCATCAGACCAATTTACCGGATGCACGCGGGTACTTTGGTGAATTTGGCGGGCGCTTTGTGCCGGAAACGCTGGTGCCTGCTTTAAACGAACTGGAAAAAGCCTATTTTGAAGCAATGGCTGATCCCGAATTCCAAAACGAACTAGCCCACCTTCAGAAGACCTATGTCGGGCGAGAAACGCCGATAACTTATGCCAAACGCCTGAGTGAAAAGCTCGGCGGGGCGCAGATTTACCTTAAACGTGAGGACTTAGCCCATACCGGCGCACATAAGATCAACAATGCGTTGGGGCAGGCGCTACTGGCTAAACGCATGGGCAAGCAGCGCGTCATCGCGGAGACAGGCGCGGGGCAGCATGGCGTGGCTTCCGCGACGGCGGCGGCCTTGCTCGGTTTGGATTGCCATGTGTATATGGGTAGCGTGGACATTGTGCGGCAACAGCCCAACGTCTTTAGGATGCGTCTGTTAGGGTCGGAGGTCATCTCTGTAGAAAGCGGCAGTAAGACGCTCAAGGATGCGATTAACGAAGCCATCCGCGACTGGGTGACGAACGTCCGCGATACGTTTTATCTGTTGGGGTCGGCTTTGGGACCGCACCCGTACCCGCGCATCGTCCGCGACTTCCAAAGCGTCATCGGCACAGAAGCCCGCAAGCAAATCACGGAAGCCGCAGGCCGTCTGCCGGATGTGTGCATCGCCTGTGTGGGTGGCGGCAGTAATGCCATTGGCTTGTTTCATGCGTTCCGCGAGGATAAAAATGTCGATTTGATCGGCGTGGAAGCGGGCGGTATGGGCATGGAAAGCGGCAAGCACGCGGCACGCTTTGGTGATCTCAACGTGAGCCGCCCCGGTGTATTGCAAGGGACGCGCTCCTGGGTGATGCAAGATCAAAACGGGCAGATCATGAACACGCACAGCATCAGCGCCGGGCTGGATTACGCCTCTGTGGGTCCAGAGCACGCTTACTTGCAGCAGATGGAACGCGCTTATTACACCTACGCCACTGATGAAGAAACGTTAGCCGCCTTCCAGACTTTGAGCCAAACTGAGGGGATTATCCCCGCGCTGGAAAGCGCCCACGCCATCGCTGAGGTGGTCAAGCGTGCGCCGACTATGCCCAAAGATAGCGTGATTTTGGTCAATCTCTCCGGGCGTGGGGATAAAGACTTAGATACAGTCATCAAGGCATTGGAAGACAACGCATGAAACAAGACGAGCAGTTAACGCTTAAGGATGGTCGTCAGTTGGCCTATACCGTGCATGGCGACCCGGACGGCTGGCCGATCGTGTTTTTTCATGGCAACCCCGGTTCGCGCTATATGCGCCACCCGGACGAAACGCTGACTATCCGCGCCGGGGCGAAGCTCATCACGCCGGATCGCCCCGGCTATGGCAAGAGCGATTTCCAGCCGAAGCGCACGCTGTTGCACATGGCCGATGACATTACACAACTGATGGATGCGTTGAAGATTGACGAGTTTTCGCTGATGGGGGTATCCGCTGGTGGGCCTTATGTCGCGGCGACGGCCTATCAACTGCCGGAGCGTGTGCGTAGCGGCGCGATCATCAGCGGAGCAGCGCCGTTTGATCGCCCCAATGCGCTGGACGACATCGGCGAGTCGTATCGCCAGGCGTATAAGGTCGCTAAGTGGCCGGGGTGGGTGTTGCGTCCATTGATGGCGGCGCAGATGCGCAGTGAAAGCGCCAACCCCGAACGCGCCTGGGCGGAAGTTCTAGCGCGGGCGGTGGAGTACGATGAAACGGTGCTTTCTCGGCCAGAGGTCGCGGAGCAAGTCAAAGCCTACCGCACAGAAGCGACACAGCAAGGCGTGCGGGGTTGGGTACATGAGGCGAAGTTGTTGGTCAAGCGTTGGGGCTTCCCGGTCAACCATGTACGACAGCCGATTCACTTATGGTATTGGCAGCATGATGTTGTCGTGCCACAGCAGATGGGGCGCTTTTTAGAAATGGCACTGTCCAATGCGATCCCGCACTTTATGCCCAATGGTGGGCATTTCGCCTTCTTCGACCATTGGGCGGATATTCTGCAAGGGATTATCAACGTGGTTGAGATTTAATGCGCTCTAGCCACGTCTCGACTTCAGCGGTGCTCAACCGCTTGAGCAGGCTTATCTCCGCTGTAAGTCCTTCGTACAATGTGCTGATGATAAACGTGCGGCTGTAGTTCGGCGGCATCATCAGCATAACGCGCATAGTGTCTACCTTGGCGATGTCTGCCGGTATGCCTTCCCCCCACAACCAAAACGTATCGTCTGTGCTTAGGGTGCCGTCCAGTTGGAGAGCCTGCCAATTAGCATATTGATATGCGAACGTATACGGCGGATGATCCGCAGGGCGGAAGTGTTTGGCCGCTTTGACGACATCCGGCGCGGGGCGCTCGCCGGGTAGCATGTGGCTACCGATGAACAAGTCTTCCAGCAACACAAAAAGCTGATGGTTGCCATTTATCCCTTCGATATTCACCTGCACGCCTTGTTTGTTCTCTGGATGGATGACGATCAGGTCTTCATCGTCCAGCACGTTGAGTAGATCACGCAACCAAGCCAGCATCGCATGTTCGACGGGGAAACGTCGCGCACGGGCAATCATGCGGCCTTCGTCTAGTGTGGCGCGGCGTGCCCGCTTAGAGCGCGAGAGCATGGCAATCGCTGGTCGGCAGAAGATGTCCATCGCGCTGATTGCTGCTGCGCCTTTGCTCATTGTTTGGCGGACACTATCGCCATATTTTGTGATGGGGTCCCCGTCAAAGCCGTCGGCTTGGGCACGGTCTAGGCAGGCTTGGGCAAAGGGTGCGGCATCGCCGATGATCCCGCCTAAGCGCGTCAAAATGGCATGAACGGCCACATACGGGTTTGCGCCTTGCTCGACCAATGCGCCGCAGGTCAGCGCAATCATGGCGGCGCGTAATGGCTCCGCTTCTAAGATAGTATCGACCATGCGCCCGATAGCGTAGGTGCGTGCGTCCGGTGTCGCTTGGCTCCCGGCGTTGACGACGCTCCCGGCGTGTTGCTGCAAGGTCTCAAATGGGATCGGCATAGGCGATACCGCAGTTTGCATCAATTGATTGACGGCGGCTTCAAACATCGCTTAATCCAGCGCACCCCGCAGCGATTGCGCCAAGTCGTGGACGGCAGTCACGCTCTCTTTAGCGGCACGGACTAAGGCGCTACCGACGATAAAGCCGTTTACAAGGCCGTTCATCATCTGGGCGTGGGCGGGCGTGCTGATGCCGAAGCCCAAAACGAGCGGTACATCGGTGGCGGCGCGTAGCCGGGCGATGAAGTCTTGCAAATCAGCGGGTAAATCGGTGCGTGCGCCGGTGATACCCGTGAGCGAGACGACATAAATAAACCCGGTGGCCTTCTCCGCGACGAGTTTGATCCGATCGGCATCGCTGGTCGGCGCGAGGAAGAACACCAGCGCCATATTTTCCTCAGCACAGGTTTGGAACAGGTGCGCTTCTTCCGGCGGTAAATCCGGGATGATAAAGCCATCGGCTCCGGCGGCCTTCGCATCTTTGACGATTTTCTCCGTGCCGTAATTAATAAGTGGGTTCAAATAGCTGAAGACTAGCATCGGTTGGGTAACGCCGCGTTCGCGCAGCGTCTTGATGGCATCTAAGGCCGTTTGAATGGTCGCGCCATTTTCCAGCGCGACTTGTGTCGCTTGCTGGATTGTCGGGCCATCAGCGAGGGGGTCACTAAACGGGATGCCGATCTCGAAGCCATCGACACCGGCCTGTGTCATTTGATAAATGGCTTCGATCGAGTCGTCTATGGTGGGGTAGCCAATCGGGAAGAAGGGCAGAAAAGCGGCGCGGTCGGCTGCCGCTGTCCGGTCGAACATGGCCTTAATTGCGTCAAGTCCTTGCATATGGGCTTTGCTTTCTACGCGAAACGAAACAACACCCAAAGCATACCTTGAATTGGCACTGGTTTTTAGCCTTGATTGTCGTGGATTTTGCCACGAATGGCGCTGACGGCTTCAAATAAGGTATCGCTGATGCCCCCGGCGTTATCGGCGGCGGCGTTGAGGTCGCTCAGTAGCATGTGGATGTCGTCTTTGCACGTATCGAGCCAAGAGCCACTGCCGAGATCGTCTAAATCATGAAGTAGCATTTGGACGGCTTCGACGTGTTCGCGCAATTGGCCGAATATGGCGGCGAATTGGTCGGATGTGTGGGCAGTGTTTTGCATGTGTATGACATCAATCATGGTAAGTAACGACCTTTATAATGACTTATAACTTGACGTTAGTATAATTCATATAGGGCGCTGGTGTGATTTCTTTCGGATTTTTTTCAAAATTAAACAGAAATTTGCTTTTTAATGTTTATGTTAGATAATTAAAACTAATATTTAAGTCGTATATTTTAGGAGAAAAAAATGCCAAATGTTTTTGATACAATTATAAAAACTATGACTGATGCTTGGCATAAAACCAAAAATGAGGCGACACGTTTGTGGGATGAGTATGGATGTTTCAACATTGGCATAAATGGAAATCTTTCACTAAATCAATTAAAAAGTGTGAGTTTGGAGTCTGGTTCATTTGTTACTTGGCGACCTAACTGGGGTAATTATGTGTGGCTAACTATAGCTGGCGGTCTTGGTGTTAGTCGGTCTGATTTGGAAATTTCGCCATATTTGCCAAAAGACATAAATACATATGGTGGCAGCCAATTAGGTATGCAAATGAAAATAGAGTATGTTGAACAATCTTCTGTTATGAGTCAAGAAGATAAAGCGCCTTCAGAGTTTGAGAGATATTATCCTCCATTTAATGTGCAATCTACACGTTGTGCTGTTGCTTTTGGTGGTGGCGGTGTCCAAAAAATTAATTTGTCTAGCGTGTATATATGGGATTTCGACTTATCAGAGCAGATATTTATTAACCGAATAGAGCTAAATTTTGGTGCTGATCAGAATTTTAAGTTCCCTTTGCTTCCAATGGGAATTAATCTATCGACTAAAGTTGCTCCTGGTCTAATGCAAGTTGAAATGATCGAAGGAATTAAAAAGCCTACAACAGAGCTTGTTCCTGAGCCAGTTTTTTAAGTTTTGTTGACAGGCTCCCTAAGGTGGGATATGCTTTGGGGCAATAAATAACAGCAACCAACAATCTGATGACTGAAATAACACGCATTGACATTGATTACGCGAGCTTTAACGACGACATAGGGCGGCGGCAGATGTGCTTGCGTTGATGCGGATTGGTTGAATGGTGTGAAAACAAACGCGGGGCATTTGCCCGGCGTTTTTTTATTTGTCCGCTATGGGTATCGCATACACGGCGCGATGCTCGTATCATACAGGTGAGGGAAATCTATGTACTTAGTCCGGGGTGTGCGGGGTGCCACCACAGTAGAAACTGACACAGAAGAAGCGATCATCGACGCGACAAAAGCCTTGTTGGGCGAAATGATCCAGCGTAACGGTATTGAAGAAGAACACGTCGCGAGTGTGTTCTTTACCACAACGCCGGATCTCAAATCGGCGTATCCAGCGAAGGCGGCGCGGTTGTTGGGCTGGCGTTATACGGCGTTGATGGGGATGCAAGAAATGGATAATCCCAAAGGCTTAAAGCGGTGCATCCGCGTGCTTGTGCATTGGAATACGGGGAAAACGCTGCAAGAATTGGTGCATGTATACATGAATGGGGCTGAGGCATTGCGACCCGATTTTTTTTACCCTGAAAATAAAGTGGTGTTAAATAAGGAGCAAGTTGATTCATGATTGTGGTGATGAAGCCCAAATCAACAGCTAAACACGTTGCGGAAGTGATCGCCCAAGTGGAGGCGGATGGCTACCAGGCGCATCTGGCGGATGGACATGAGAGCACGCTTGTCGGCATCGTCGGGGAAAGCCCCAAGCCGTTCCAACAGGAAAAGTACGAAGCCATCGACGGCGTGGAGGCCGTCAAGCGGGTGACGGTGCCGTATAAGCTCGCCAGCCGCGAGATGCACCCACTGGATAGCTATGTGGCGCTCAACGGTAAAAAGATGGGCGGCAAAGATGTGTTGGTGATCGCCGGACCGTGTTCGGTAGAAAGCCGTGAGCAAATCATCGAAATTGCGCACGCGGTCAAAGAGGCCGGGGCGACCGCGCTGCGGGGTGGCGCGTACAAGCCGCGCACATCGCCGTATAGCTTCCAGGGACACGGGGAGCAGGGCTTGCAGTGGTTGGCGGAAGCGCGAGAAGCGACCGGCTTGCCCATCGTGACCGAGGTCATGGACCCGCAACTGGTGCCGTTAGTCTGTGAATATGCGGATGTGTTGCAGATCGGCGCACGCAACATGCAGAACTTCGCCCTATTGCACGCCGCCGGGGAAAGCCAGCATCCGGTTTTGCTCAAGCGTGGCATGAGCAGTACCATCGAAGATTTGCTGATGGCGGCGGAGTATGTGCTGAGTCATGGTAATAAGCAGGTGATGCTCTGCGAACGGGGTATCCGCACATTTGAGAAGTACACGCGCAACACCTTTGATCTCAACGCGATTGCGGTACTCAAGCACCTCTCGCATTTACCCGTCATCGCGGACCCAAGCCATGCGATAGGCTTGCGCGAGCATGTCGATAAAGTGGCGTTGGGCGCGGTCGCTGCCGGGGCGGATGGCGTGATTGTCGAAGTGCATACTGATCCCGAAGCCGCTTGGAGCGATGCCCGGCAGACGATCGGCGTGCCGGACTTCAAGCAGATGATGGCGCAGGTAGCGGCTGTTGCGCAGGCTGTGCGGCAATGAGTGAGCGGAGTACAGGTTTTCGGAGTGAGCGATTAGCCGTGATCGGTTTGGGCTTGATGGGCGGCTCGATGGCCTTGGCTTTGCGGGATCGTGCCCGTTGCATCGCCGGGCTGGATATGAACCCCGAAACCCGCCGCTATGCGCTGGAAAACGGCATTATTGACGAAGCTACCGATGATTTGTATGAGGCTGTACACGATGCGGACACGGTGATTTTGTCCGCGCCTGTGCGCGTGATTCTCGACTTGTTGCAAAAGCGATTAGGCGCGTATCTGCGCAATAACACTTTGTTGATCGACATTGGCAGTACCAAAGCCGACATCTGCGAGGTGATGGGCAAATTGCCGATTGGCGTGCAGGCGATTGGCGGGCACCCGATGACGGGCAAAGAAACCAGCGGCATCGCTGTGAGCGATGGTGATCTCTATGTGGGTAAGCCCTTTGTGCTATGCCCGACACGGCGCACCACCCCGGCAACGCGCATCCGTGCGTTAGCTTTTGTGGAGGCGCTGCGGGCGTTGCCGATTGAAATGGACGCAGAACGTCATGATCGCGTTGTTGCGACGATTAGCCATGTGCCCTATTTGTTGAGCGCGGCCTTGATGGGCACAGCAGAGCGGCAAGCGGATATGGATGAAGCGGTGTGGGCGTTGGCGGCGGGTGGCTTCCGCGATATGACGCGCCTTGCCGGGAGTGACATCACCATGATGAGCGACATCACCAGTACCAATACCCAGGCTATAGCGGAACTCCTGGCGCATTTTCGGGTGCAATTGGCCGTGCTGGAAACGATGCTCATCTCGCAAGATCAAGAACGGCTTGCCGAAGCGTTGCGGCCTTTCCGCGAGGCGCGGCTTAAATGGGAGAAGCACTACAAAAAATGAACGACACATTGACGGTCAAAGCAGGGGATGGCCTGCATGGAAAGACCACCGTGCCGGGCGATAAGTCCATCAGCCATCGGGCGGTGATGTTCGGCGGTTTGCTGGCGCAAGGCACGAGCCATATACGCGGTTGGCTGCGTGCCGGGGATACCAGCGCGACTTTACGTGCTGTGCAAGCACTTGGCATCAGCATAGAAGAAATTGACGCGCACACGCTCGTTGTGCATGGCGGTGCGCTGACCCCGCCTACAGTGCCGCTTGATCTGGTCAACGCTGGGACGGGTATTCGCTTGTTGGCCGGGGTTATGGCCGGGCAGCCGTTCCCGTCTGTGCTGGATGGTAGCGAGCAACTCCGCCGCCGCCCGATGAAACGCATCACCGCGCCGTTGACGCAAATGGGCGCGGTCATCCATGCTGAAAATGACCGTGCGCCCTTATCCGTGTATCCGGCGGCGCTCAAGGCGATGACGGTTGAATTGCCGGTTGCCAGCGCACAGGTCAAGAGTGCGGTGCTTTTGGCGGGGTTGTTTGCGGATGGCCCGACGACGGTCATTCAACCGGGGCCAGCCCGCGACCATACGGAGGTCATGCTCAAGGCGATGGGCGCGGATTTGCGCGCTGACGGCAACACGGTGACGATCACGCCGGGGGCAACGCTTAAGCCGCTGGATGTGACCGTGCCCGGTGATTTTTCCTCGGCGGCGTTTGTGTTGGTGGCCGCGTCCATCGTGCCGGGGAGTGATGTCACGATCCAGCATGTGAACCTCAACCCGACACGTACCGGCTTGTTGGATGTGTTGCAAGCGATGGGGGCGACGATCACCGTGACGGAAACGGGCACGGAAGCGGGCGAGCCTGTCGGCGATCTGCGCGTGCAAGCGGCAGATTTACACGCGACGACGGTTAAGGGCGATGTCGTCGTGCGCATGATTGACGAATTCCCCGCTTTGATGGTGGCGGCGTTGTGCGCGGATGGTGAAACCGTCGTGCAGGATGCGGCAGAATTGCGCGTGAAAGAGACAGATCGCATCGCGGTGATGGCGGCGGAACTGCGTAAACTAGGGGCGACGATCATCGAAACGGATGACGGCTTTCGCATCCAGGGGCGGCAGACGCTCCAGGCGGCGATGGTGGACGGCCACGACGATCACCGTGTGGCGATGAGCATGGCGCTTGCCGGGATGGTCGCTGCGGGGGCAACCACTGTGACGGATGCGGCGTGTACGGCGGACTCCTTCCCTGGCTTTGCGGAGACAATGGTCAAACTGGGTGCGTCTATAGGCTGATTGATCGGTATAATGAGAGTGTAGGAAATTTAGGAGTCAGTTATGACCAAGCAAGTCGGCCTTATCGGTTGGCCGGTAGAACACAGCCTCAGCCCGGCCATGCACAACGCGGCGTTTAAGGCGCTGAATATGGATTGGCGTTATGACGCGATGGCGATCCCGCCGGATATTGTATCGCACGGCATCCGCGAGCCGATGCGTCATGGGTATATCGGCATCAATGTGACTTTGCCGCATAAGCAAGAGGTGATGAAACTCGTCAAGCCGGACGCGAATGCACGGGCGGTCGGCGCGGTGAACACGGTGGACTTCCGTGATATGACGGGGAGTAACACCGATGTAGATGGCTTCTTGCAGGATTTATCCGCTAATGGCATTACGTTACGCAATGCGCAGGTATTGGTGCTGGGTGCGGGCGGTGCGGCGCGGGCGGCGGTCTATGGGTTAGTGCGGGAAGGCGCGGTGGTGACGGTGGTCAACCGGACTATGAAGAATGCCCAAAAAATGTTAGCTGATCTCACGGTTTCCGCCGGGGTGAAAAACGTTGATGCTATGACACTAGATGCCGCTGTAGAGCGTCCATTGGATTTGATTGTCAATGCGACCTCAGTCGGCATGTGGCCGGATGTGGACGCTAGGCCTTGGATTGCGGGGGTGCCTTTCCCGCAGGGGGTGGCTGTCTACGATATGATCTACCGCCCACAGCGCACCGCGTTGATGCAATTGGCCGAAGACAACGGCGGGCGGG
>DAOTTT010000404.1:0-4950 GCA_034437635.1 Anaerolineae bacterium
GGTGGTAGCTACACGCGCCAACCATGCTTTCCTCCACCCGCTAAAGACGGGTGGTTTCCAGCAAGGAGGTTTTGATGAAAAACAACAGCCCTTGGCCCCCACTACCCCCGCCTAGCGTATAAGCAGGGGATGAGGTAATAACAAACTATATATGATCACACTAAAAGGCGAGCGTGAGTCTCAGATCGAGCAATCTGCACTCACGCGCCTTTTTTACTTAAAAACACCGAAAATGTCAAATGTCAGGTGACTGTAGGGATGAGGCTTATCATAGCCTGGCAGTCAAGCGTATTCACCTGTACGGATCATCTCGTGCAATTCTTCCATACGCCCTAAAACGAACGACTTCCATTGGCTATCCGGCAATTGAACAACCTCAGCTTCGAGTTGATCCAAGCGGCGGGTAGCGGCTTCGGTATCGTCATTTCTCGCTTCGGCGTAGGCGCGGGTGTACTCTGCGTGCAGCCAATCATATTGGCTTTGTTGCTCCGCGAACATATCCTGCGCAGTATCCAGATGCTCCAAGGCTTCGTCGGCTTCGTTAGTAAAGCACTTCGCAATGGCGAGCATATGATGTGACGTGGCGATGCGTGCCGGGACTTCTTCGCGCTCGTATTCGTCCAGTGCGATAAAGCCCCATTGTTTGGCCGCTTCGTATTCGCCCTTCATAATCTTCAGGCTGCTGGTTGCCATAGCGATGCCGCCATACTGCCGTCTGTAGCTGGTACGCGCCATATGGCTCGAGGCACGCTCTAGCCATTGTTGGGCTAAGGCGAGGTCGTCAACGTGTTGATAGCCCAGGCCAAGCGCATATGCCGCCAAGCCTGCATCACCATCATTTTTATTATCTTTCCAGTAGTTATAAGCGATGTGCGCTTGATCTATGGCAAGCTCAAATTCCAGGCGAGCGAGATACATAAACGCGAAGACTAGGTGCATTTTGTTTGTACAGTAGGCATCGTTGACCGCACGGCTCAAGCGCATGATTTCCTCAAATTGTCTGGCTTTAACTTCTTGTGCTTTGGGGTAGTTATAAGCCATGAAAAGGATGAGATAAATTTCTAGCATCTGCGTAGGATGCAGGATAATACGCTTGCGGCGTTGGGTCTTGGTTGGGAGTTGTTGTATTTTGGGTCTTTTGGTAAATACAAAGCTGCCGATGAGGTCGTAGGTATTGACTCCATCAAGGCCGTTGTAATTGACAAACGGTGTTTTGTTATAGGTTTCTTCCAGTAGCCGTCCCCATACTTTGATATTTTCATTATCTCTCAATTGAGGAATGAGGTATATCATATTAGCGACGACTTCTTCAACGGCGGCGGTGCTCCTCAACTGTGAGCGAATGCCGTTATAAAGGTCTTCGACATTTTCTTCTACCCAGTCTCTATCACTGGCTTTTCGGGGTATAGCTTCTAGTAATTCTTGCTTTGCTCTCATGATCTTTCCTCGATACGACAGGTTTACTGTAATGATGTCTGCGTGTACCTAAAATAATGACTCGATATTTTAGAGTGGGCTATGATGCGATGCAATGCTGATTTTATTAATATAAAATATTACGTATTATCGATAACACTGAGTCGTAATAGTCCAGTTACTTCTATGCTTAAGATAATATCACAAACCAAAAAAATTGCAAAGAAGTGCAAAAAAACTTAGATTATACACTAAATGTATTGTATGCGTATACCCTATTATAGCATTAAAGCACTTATTTAGGGCTTACGCTTAGTGGTAATTTCTTCGACATAACTCTGTGTCAGTTCACCGTCTTCTGTCAAGCGGACGGGCGCTTCATCTAGTGTGTCGTCTTGAAGGGTGTTTTTGCGCTTAGACGATGGCGGCGCATACGCACGTTCGCGGGCGATCTCGCGTTCAACGGCCAGTTCGCTATTACCGCCGAACAGATTCAACACCGCGTAGATGATCATATGCATCAACAGAGGAATAAGAACGATAGAGAAGAAGATGGGCAACCAGTCCGCTGTGAAGTTCATTGGGGTGCCGTTTTCAATTTCGTAGATTTGCATTACGGTATCTTGTATGGTGGGGATGGTAATCATCCCGAAGACGAGAAGCAGACCGGTTGATACGATATGCGTAATTAAATCTATGCGGCGCTTGGCACGCTTTTCAACCCCTTTGCGGACTTGGCGGTATGTGCGCCCGGAGACATAATAGGACCAGTCTTCACCATGTAACAGCGTCAGTTCTTCGTCAAGTTTGTTGCGGCGCTGCTCCACGCGGAAGGGGGCGCTGTAGTCAATCATCTTGATAAAGTGGCCGACCAAACCTGTACCCCACAACAACGCGATAATCAGCGGCAGGGGTAAGTCAAACAGCGGGGTGATGGCCGCCCTGAGCGCCTCTGGATTGCCTGTAAACTCCAGGTCGGTGATGAACGTGCCGTTGTTGACCCATTCCGTTAGCCCGGCTTGCATGGCGTTGCCGCCGATGAACAAGCTCCCGATAACGAGAACGTATATCCCGGCATGGACGAAAAACCCGGTACGCATGGCGAGCCGTTGCCGCGCCCGCCGCCGGATTAATGCCTCGTCCATGTCCCGTTCATCATTATATTGCACGCTTTGTTGTGGGCGGGCGGCAGGCTGGATGGTGGGATTATAACGATCCGACGCGACCTTGGCAGATTTGGCTTTACGCTTGCTATTCTCTGCGGGGATAGCTCCTTTAACGGATGTCTCAATCTCGCCGACGGTCTCGCTAATGCGGTTGCGGATGTCGCGATCTTGGAGTTGGTCGCGTATATCAGCAAAGGCTTCGCGCAGGCGTTGGATGACGATCTCGAACCAGTCGGCCAAGTTGCGTTTCGGGTGGTCGTAGCCTGGCGGCAGCACAGGCACGATGACCGCTTTTTTACCGCGCTTACTGGTCGTTAAGCTGCTGCCCCGGCTGACGGTGGAATAATGTCCACCCCCCGGCGTTTGATGGCTGATGAGTTCGCCCAATTGCGCCGCACGGGTGACGCGGCTCGCGTCGAGTGAGCGCATACCCGTTTGCTTTGAGGCTTTCTCGAATGCAAGAATGAGATCATTGGGTGTTTTGTAGCGTTCGGCAGGGGTCTTCGCCAATGCCGTGAGCAATACCGTGTCGATTTCCGGCGGAATATCCGGGTTAAGTTGCGACGGTGGCGGCGGCGCGGCGTAAATTTGCTTATGGATGATGGCAAAGGGGCTATCCCCGGTGAAGGGCAAGCGCCCGGCGACGAGTTCATACAAAATCACCCCGGTCGAGTACACGTCGGCGCGTGCGTCAATGTCGCCGCCTTGGGCTTGCTCCGGGCTGATGTAGTGCGGCGTGCCGAGCATCGTATCTACGCTTAACGTCGATTCGCCTTGCTTGGCGATGCGGGCTAGGCCGAAGTCGGTGAGATAGGGCGTGCCGCTGCTATCAATGATGATATTGGACGGTTTCATATCCCGGTGGAACACCCCGGATTTGTGCGCGTAGGTGAGCGCATCGCATACGGATTGCATCACATAGCGGATTTCCTCAAGGTTGAGCGGTTCTTCGCGCATGTAATCCTTGAGCGTTCTACCTTCGATATACTTCATGACTAGATACGGCTGGCCTTTGAGTTCGGCATAGTCGTAAATAGGGACGATGTTGGGGTGGTCTAAGCCGCCGACGATGCGGGCTTCGCGCTCGAAGCGTGCCCTAAAGTTGGGGTCTTGCAGGAACATCTGATGCATGACCTTGACCGCCACATACCGATCCAGGCGTGGCTGATAGGCTTTATAGACGGTTGCCATACCCCCCGTGCCAACTTGATCGATGATCTCGTATGGGCCGATCTGTTTTAAGTCTGTTTCGTTGGTCATGAAAATCCCTGATTCTAACGTTTCCCCTACATTTATTATATACGGGGATAGACGCGATTACGTTGTAAATTCTAGCGTAGATTGGCCGTAGGGTAAACGGCCTATGGGCGTTCAGCGTGGGGATATTGGGGCGATGTATGCTGAATATAAGGAAAAATCGTCAACAGGAGAACCTCATGGATGCGAGCATTTTCGGGTTAATCGTCTTTTTTATCGTCATTATCACGTTGATGATGATGGTCGGGGTATTGGTGATGATGGATACGGTCGCGGTGGAGATGCACACGGATGATACGACGACCAAGCTCCCGCGTGTGGAGTGAGGGCGGATTGTTACCCGCTTCTACGTAAATAATGAATCTTCGTACCAACGCGATGGATTTGCAATGATATATGCTTGGATGGTATCGAACCCGCGTTGATTGCGGATAATATGGTCATGATAACCGCGTTGCCAGATTGGATGCTCTGGGGGATTGTCTAATTGCTTGATGCGCCGGGTAACCGACCCTTTAAATCCACGCACGATGGTGCCTAATGTGTCTACGGTATGGTTTGCATGAGCGTTGATATTGTCACGGGCGCATTGCGATGCACCCCTACGCACTATGATGGCATGGGTATGGTTTGGCATTATCACCCACGCATCAAGAATCACATTAGACCGTAAACGCGATGTATATTCCCATTCCTCTGCGGCGATTTGACCATAAGCATTGAGAATCATTTTACCGTCAACAATTCTTCCGAACAGGTGTGTCCGTTGATGGGTGCAGATGGTGACAAAATAAGCGCCATCGTTGGCATAGTCATACCCAGGTTTGCGCAGGCTATTCTTACGACGGCGATTTTGGTTCATATGTACCTTCCTTTAAATCAATAAAATGTTTCGTAGGGGCGCATCGTGATGCGCCCGCGACCTCAAACATTGGGTGTTGGGCGGATTACCATCCGTGCATACAGGTCACGATGTGTGATCGTGATGCGCCCGTGACCTCAAACATTGGGTGTTGGGCGGATTACCATCCGTGCATACAGGTCACGATGTGTGATCGTGATGCGCCCGTGACCTCAAACATTGGATTTTGGGCGGATTACCATCCGCCCC
>DAOTTT010000405.1:0-7240 GCA_034437635.1 Anaerolineae bacterium
GCGACGATGGCGCTAGGGCGTGCGTCGGGGTCGTCTAAAGCGCCCGCATCCGCTTGGAGCGCGGCCACCTGCCGCCCGGATTTGATAAAATCTTGCTGGAAAACCAACCGCTGCCCCAACGATTGCACCACATCCGGCGTTAACTGCGCCATGATGAGGTGCCAGTAAAGATGCCGGATGCGGCGCGGTCGCGTCGGCCAGTCGGCCTGGGTGCGCCGTGCCTCTACAAAGTAATCGGCAATCGTTTGTGAGAAGATCAAACCGGGGTGAATGCCGGATAGGATGCCGCGCTCATGCAGATGTAATAAGGCTTGCTCCGGGGCGTTCTCGTTCATCAGCAATTTTAACTCGTTGCGCACGCGCTCCCCGGTGATGCGATTAAGCATAGGCCGCGCTGTGTCGATCAACTCGGCGGTGCGCGGTTCGATAGTAAAGCCTAAGCGATGCTCGAACCGCGCCGCACGGATCACCCGCGTGGGGTCATCGACAAAGCTCAAGCTGTGCAGCACACGGATCACCCCGGACTCTAAATCACGCTGACCGCCGTAAAAATCAAGCAGGTTGCCGTGTGCGGTCGCCGGGCTGAGTTGTACCGCTAAAGTGTTGATCGTAAAGTCGCGGCGGTGCAAATCCAGCTTGATCGACCCACTGTAGACCGATGGTAAAGCCGTCGGATGCAGATAAAACTCGTTGCGGGCAGTGGCGAAGTCGAGATGATCGGGCAGATCGTCCAGCCCCACGCCGACGGCCTCCGCAAAGGCCGCGTCCGGTTTCCATGTGGCCGTCCCAAAGGGGCGATAACTACTGACGGTGCCGCCATATTGCGCTTGCAGGCTTTCCGCAAAGGAGATCGCGTCACGCTCCGTCACAAAGTCGATGTCATCGTTAGGTCGCTCCAAAAGCAGGTCGCGCACGACCCCACCGACCATATACAAGGGCGTATTCTGCGCTTGGGCGAAGGCGGCCACCTGCTGGATTAAGGCGTTGATGCCCTGCCCCAACACCGCTTTAACCTGTGTTTGCGCGATGAACGGCGGCGCGTGATCCGCCGGGTGGATGTCCACCCAATGCTTGATTAAATCCGTGCGGGTGACGATACCGATTACCTGATCGCCATCCACAATGGGGATTTGCCCCCATCCGGTATCCACGATGCAATGCTCCAACGTAGAAACGGAAGCAGCCGGTGACAACGTAACCGCCCCGGCGATCATCACATCTTTAACCAGCGACTCGCGCAGGCCATGCGTGAGGGCGCGGTCAGCATCGCGCCGGGTGAGCAAGCCGACAACATGCCCATCAGCATCTAGCACAGGATACCCCTCATGGCCGATGCGCCGTAGGCGGTCGATGACATCCGCGACGGTATCGGTCGCGTTGACGGTCTGCACGCCGTAAGACATCAACTCCGCGACCCGATGCACTGGCTCCACGCGCTCTGCGAGTATCGACCACACCCCCGCGATGATCTCCGGCAGGCGTACCCCGCTGATATTGGCCGCCGCCGCCCTAGGATGCCCACCACCGCCAAAATGCCGCGCCACCGCGCCCACGTCCACCGCATCATGGCGAGAACGGCACACCATCTGCACGTTAACACCGTCATCCTCGTCGGGCATCTGCACGATGACGAATAAGGCCACTGGGTCGAGCATTTCCCGTAGGCGATGCGTGACGTTGTTGATATTTTCCACATAACGCCCATGCTCAATGGCAGCGATATTAATGGGATGGCCTTCGATGGTGCGTTCTTCGGTATGGCGCAATAACACATCCAGCAATTCGCGCTGTGGGTCGGCTAGCGGTGGCGCGAGGAAGCGGCGTACTGTATCCAACACCGCGCCTTTTTCCAACAGCCACGCCGCCGCCAAAATATCACGCGGGGTCGTTTTGCCGTATGTCAACGCGCCCGTATCGCTATAAATGCCGAGCAGCATCAGCGTGGCTTCCAGCGAGTTGAGCTTAATATGGCTCTGCTGCCGGATCTGCTCAACGAGCAAGGTAGCCGCCGCGCCGAGCGTTTCGCCCGTCAACGTGACGTTAGACCGGGTTACGGGTTGGCGCGGGTGGTGGTCGATGATGAGGACGGGCGTATCGTCCTTCATGCGTTTAACGGCGGGGATGTGCTGCGTATCGACCACAATCAAACGGTCAACGGTCTGCGGGCGCACGTCATGCCAGTTGACGAAGGGCAAGCCGTTACGGTACAACTGCAAAAATTGACGCACGCCGCGCCCTTGCTTGGGTGGCAGCATCGGCACTGCACCGGGATACAGCTTATGCGCACCCAACATTGAGGCGATCGCGTCAAAATCTGCATTATGGTGTGTCGTGATAATTTGCATCGGATTACCCTCGTGATGGTAGCGGCCAGCCGCCCGGCGTAAAGTCGATGATGACATCCGGCGCGGCGATATTGCGGATAGGCAGGCTGTAGAGATCACGCACGTAACGCTCACCGACGAGTTCGCGCCAGGTTTCCGCGTCGTCTTGTGTCGTCCAGGTGACAAGGGCGATACGGATACGCCCATTACTCAACGCGGCGTAGATGTCGTCCGTAGTCAAGGTCTCGGCGCGTGTGCGGATGTTGAGCAATCGCAACTGCTCTTGCACCGCGTCCACACCGGGCACAGCCGCCACCCCCATCACCAGCGCGAGGCCGTCCGGCAAGCCCCGGTTTGCCAAGTCTTCGCGGATGAGCGCGGGGGACATCTGCGGCGGCGTGAGGGCTAACGCGCCATCAAAGCCTAATGAATCTACAATTGGCTGGGCATCTAACCCGGCTAAGATGAGTGTGGCAATCTCCGGGGAGAACGGCGGTTCCGGGTTAATGACAAGCATCACACGCGGGGTAATGTCGCCACGCTGCCAACCCGCCGCCTCACCATAAGCCGCCGCCACATCAAAGCGTGCGCCCAGTTGCGCAGCGTCCAGCGGCGTGAGCGCCTGCTCGACCTGTGCGGCAGCTTGTAACGCGGCCAATTCTGCTACGCCGTACTGTGTATTGGCATCCAGCGCATACCGCAGCGGCGGTAATGGCGTGGGTTCCGGCGTGGGCGTGGGCGTACTCGGCAACTCCGCCGGGAGCGGTGTAGCCTCCGGCTCACAAGCCACCAGAACGACCAAAAGCAGCCCCAAAAACAGATATAAACGCATCGGTTACAGTTCGATCCAGGGGCCGACTAGCCCGCGTTGCTGCATACTCACGGCGACAGCGGCGTTAAAGAAGGCCAGCACCGCGAAGGAAATCCCTGCGCTGCGGTCATCACGCCCGCGCAAGAAGCTAAATAAGCCGGGCATAATCACCGATAAGAACAGCATATACAAAATATAAAGGAACAGACGACCATCACGCGGGCGCAAGCCCTGCGCCGCCATGACCAACCCTAGCGCCAAGGTCGCAATCACGAGGATGGAGAACGTCGCTAATGCACCCCAGAAATTACCGGAAAGGTTCTTGCCCTGCCCGGCGATCACCGCAGCCCAAATGCCGAGCGCCGCCGAGTACAAAACTTGCATGTTAAACAAAATACCGTGAATATCAGACATCCGTTGATGACCCGTTGTTATCGATTTACAGGGGATTATATAGCGGGGATACGTGGGTTTGTAGGGGTTGCTCATCACTTGCAAATGAAAAGCCTATGGTCGTCCAGCGATCATAGGCTTATACGGGTGTTTTTAGAACAAGCCCATCGCCCAGACGATCCAGACGGTAATGGTGATCGTAATGGCAAACCATGCCCCCCACTGCAAGCGCCCGGTGATGTCCAGGGCGGGCTTGCCGCTGGCATCGACGCTCTCGCCCTTAAGCAGCACCAGCGCGAAACCACCCAATGTACTGCCGACAACGACGAAGATCAACCAATTAGGGAAATCCATATAGCTAAAGGCGATCAAACCACTGATGACGGTCAAGGCGATGGCGCTATAGGCGACAATCCATGTCGTTTTTTCGCCTAAGCGGATCGCTACGTTGACGATACCGGCTTCTTTGTCGGTTTCAAAGTCGCGCACCTGGTTGTAAAGCTGGCCGTAGGTCGAGCCGAGCGTGGCCGCCGCCGCCATGAAGATAATCGCCGCGTGTAGGTCATTCGTGTAGACGAAATATCCCGCCAACGGCAACAAACCGCCGAGCATGAGCGTATGCGAGACGACATCTAAGCCGATGGTGGACGACTTGAGGCGGACAGGCTTCCACGAATAGAGGAAGGACAACAGCAGGTTAAGCGCACCCACTGCCACTACAATCCAGCCACCGAGCGCAAATAAGCTCAACGCGGCCAACACGACCACGCCACACGCCATCCATGCCGTCCGCATATCTAACATGCCGTTGGTGATGGGGTTACGCTTGGCGCTGTGCGGGTTTTTAGCGTCGTCTTCCGCATCTTCCATGTCGTTAATCATGAAGGCAAACGTCACCGTGAGGAAGTTGGCCGCAGCCACCGCAAACAAACGCCAATCCAGCGTGACATCGGTGACGCTAAACGCCACCAAGCCCCCTGAAAGCGTTAACGTTGCCAGCGGCAATTGTTCTTTCCAACGCGATAAGCTGATTAAGCCCTGCAAGACATTTTGATTGTTGGGTTGTGTGCTGAGACTTGTCACGTCTATGCGACCTCACAAATTTATAAAAATGAAAACATCATTAACGATAACACACTTGCAGACGAACTGTTACGGTGTATCATCGTCAGTATGACAAAACAAACCGTTTTTTTAACCCTGTTGGTGTTGTTGAGTACGGTGATTGTCGCCCACATGCCGCACCGTGCCCAACCGAACATCATACAACCGACTGACCGCCCCTTTTCCCCGGTGGATTTGCCTACGTGGACACCCACGCCAACGACAACCCCGGCCACGCCTGCTTGCTTGCCGCTGGACCCGGCACGCCCCGATGCCGAGCATCGCGTCACCGCTGATGTCGATTACGTCAACAAGGCGCTGACCGTCCAACAGCGTACACGTTACGCCAATCGCAGCGGCACCGCCCTAGAGCGCATCGTCTTCAACGTCGAGCCGAACCGCTGGCCGAACGTCTTTACCTTGCGTGAAGTACAGGTCGATGATGTGACCGTCGAGCCAGTTTTAGAGGGCAAACGGTTGACCGTCCCGCTTGCGCAACCGCTCCCGGCGGATTGCAATGTGACGATCACCCTGGATTTTATGCTGACGTTGCCGCGTGTCGGCGTGGAAGTCTACAGTTATAAGGGCTTTTTGGGGTATACCGACCGTCAGATGAATTTAGGCCATTGGTTGCCGTCGGTGGCTGTGCGTGATGGCACCGACTGGATTACCCGTAGTGCCTCGCTCATCGGTGAGCAAGAAGTGTTAGATAAAGCAGACTGGCAGGTCACGCTCAATCTGATGTCCTCGCCGGAGAATATCACCATCGCTGCGCCGGGTGTGGGCGGTGCATTGACGGAGCGCACATGGCGCTATACGTATCTTTCCGCACGGGATTTTAGTATCAGCATCAGCGATCAGTTCCGCTTGGCGACGACGCAGCTTGATAACGGCGTGCGTGTAGAAGCCTACACGTTTGACGTGCCCGGCTCGCAGGCTGCCGCCGACCACTTTTTGATGGTCGCTGCGGAAAGCCTCGCGTATTATGCGGATTTATTCGGCAGTTTTACCGATGAGCGCATGTTAGTCGTGCAGGGCGACTTCCCCGATGGCATGGAGCACAGCGGCTTGGTGTTCGTCGGTGACGCTTGGTTTACGCGGTGGGACGGCAGCCCGGCCTCGTATCTCACGTTGATTACGGTGCATGAGGTCGCGCATCAATGGTGGTATGCGCGGGTGGGCAACGACCCCGCCCTCACCCCCTGGCTAGACGAAGCCCTTTCAACCTATAGCGAACTGATTTACATCGAAGAATTTTACCCGGATTTGGTCGATTGGTGGTGGCGCTTTCGTGTGGAGGGCTACTATCCCCAGGGCTTTGTGGATGGCACAGTGTACGAATTCTCATCTATCCGCGAGTACATCAACGCGGTGTATCTGCGCGGGGTGCTCATGCTGCGCGATCTCCGCACGGACTTAGGCGATCGTGCGTTCTTCGCGTTGTTGCGGGAGTATGCAGCCATCGGCGCAGGGAGTATCGCGTCATCTGACGACTTTTGGGCATTGCTCACACCGGAGCAGTTGGCGTTAACGCAGGCCACCCGCGACCGATACTTCCGAGCGCCATAAATATGATACAATCCGCCAAGTTTAGATAGGACATAAAGAGTACATCATGGGACAGATTATTCTATATCTTTGTGCGGGGGTGTGTATGCTGGTTTATGTACCAGCGGCAGTGCTCGCCGTGCAGGAAATATTTACAAGAAAAGCCACGTTTAGCATCAACGACCTTCGCATTCACCTTACAGGCGCGGGGGCGGTGTTGTTCGGCTTGGGGCAATTAGCCAGTGCAGCGATGGCAATCGTCGGTATTTTGCTCGCCATACAAAACAGCAACATTTTTTACATCTTCGGCGGGACGATCTTCGGCACAATTGCGGCCTTAATTGGCCTATGGGCGGCGCGTAAGACGCAAGCCGGCGAAGTCGAATTCGTCAACCCAGTACCAATGAACATGGAAATTCGCATTGATGAGGAAAACGGGTTCGTCTTCCGCCAGGGCATGGATAAAGAGCAATTTAATCCAGAGGATGTTATTGTCATTGAAGATGAAGACGGCAACACGGAGCCTAAAGCGCCCAAAGCGCCGCCCGATGACAACATCATGGAGGGCGAATACACCGAAATCGACGACGACAATGATAATAAAACGTAACTACTCAGGTATACTCTGATTTGCTTATTGCCCCGGTTCAAAACCGGGGGCTAAGCCCACTGCAAAGCCCGTTTGCGAGCTTCCT
Source organism: Anaerolineae bacterium (assembly GCA_034437635.1). Taxonomy (GTDB): domain Bacteria; phylum Chloroflexota; class Anaerolineae; order Aggregatilineales; family Phototrophicaceae; genus J038. Next base: position 6,876 of record DAOTTT010000405.1, read on the forward strand.
AGCGTTTAATGTAGCCATCAACTTTGAGCCGGGGCAGCCCTATCCACTAAAACCCCGATCAAAAAAAGGCGCGACTACGGATAGTCGCGCCTTTCAGCACGGTGTACAACCGTTTAATCAGCCGCTTGGCTTAGGGATTGGTACTGCTTGTCATTTTTTGCAAAGCGGTCAGCGAGTTCGTTCGCTTGGCGATCATAAGCGGCTTTATCCGCCCATGTATCGCGTGGGTTGAGCAATTCATCGGGCACATTCGGGCAGGTCTGCGGCATGTGTAAGCCGAAGATCGGGTCTGTGTTGTAATCCACCTTCGTTAGTGTGCCATCTAAGATCGCGTCAATGATGGCGCGGGTGTAGGCTAATTCGAT
>DAOTTT010000406.1:0-5727 GCA_034437635.1 Anaerolineae bacterium
TCCGCCCGATCCACCATTAATTTCACGCATCTGGCAGCGATTAACCCGATTCAGCGCCATTCGACCACCCGATGCAGCTAAGTTAGCCACCTAATTGGCGAGGGTATTGACTTATGGCGGGGTGTTTTTATTTTTCATGTTACGACTTAGTCGTTACGCGCATCGACAGTTTCTACGACGATGGAGAAGGCATCTTCTGCTTCGCCCAATGTGGCGACCAGATAGTAACGGCCTTCGGTCAGCGGTGCATCCGGTAGGCTTGCCAACACGATCTGCGGGCTACCGGTCAGGGTTACGGCGAAGTCATACAGACCTTGCGGCAGTTGGCGGCTGAAAGCGCCATCCGCACCACCGCGAGAAGCCGGGTAACGCAGGGCTTCTACCAGGCGTTGACCGTCTGCATAGTAATCGATGATCGGGCCGAAAGGCGCACCCTCTGCTGTAATCGCGTTGAAGAAGGTTGCCCGGACGAATCCGTCACCGACAGGGCTGTTATCTTCGATGAACGGGGCGAAGGCCAGCGTGTCATCCCCGATATTGCCGATGGCTGCGCCGGTTGCCCAGGTGCCTTCGGTCAGTTCTAGTTCTTGGGTCAAAACAGCTTCTTCGATGCTGTTGTTGGCCGGGACGACTGCGATTTCGATGGTGCCTTCGTCAGCGCCAACCCAGTCGGAAACGCGGCCATAACCCAGCGCACGGATGGCGATTTCGCCGTTAACGTATACGTCAACGAACGGCGCATCAGCGGCGAAATGGGCGGCACGCAGATACACATCGGCGTTTTCGGTCACTTCCGTGACGTTATAGACCGGGATGAAATCCGACGGCAGCAGCACGGTGTCGATGACGTGTACAACGCCATTATTGGCGACGATGTCAGCTTGGATCACGGTGGCATCGTTGATGGTGACGGTTTCGTCAAAAACGTTAACTTGGATGCTCTCACCGTTCAGGGTTTCTACATCCCCACCGCTTAAGTCGCTGGAAAGCACAGCGCCCTCCACGACGTGATATTCCAGGATGTCCTCTAAGACTTCCGGTTGCGCCAGCAGGTCTTCAGCATCAACGCCGAGTGCGTCAAACGCACGGTTAAATGCAGCATCGGTCGGTGCGAAGACAGTAAACGGACCTTCACCGCTGAGCGCGTCGGTCAAGTTCGCCGCTTCGATGGCGGCAACCAGAGTGTCAAAGTCGCTGCTACCGCTGGCAATATCCAAGATGCTTTCATCTTGAGCGGTGACCGGGAAAATGCCGATCAACAGTAAGCCGAGCAAAAGCAATGTCACTTTTTTGTACATTGTGCCTCTCCTTGTTGTTTTTAAGAGATGGGGATAACCCCGTATAATAAGCTAACTCAAAATTAACGTGCTGTCGATGAGATTTTGTTAAAAAAAGCCCCGTTTAAGGCGGGGCTATAGAGGACTTTAGTACTCATTGATGACGCTAAACACCATTGGACGGCGTTTTGTCTCGTTGTAGAGCATCCGGCTGATGCTGTCCTGGAGCTTATCGTGGCGGCGACCGTTGCTGTGTCGTTCGCGCTTCATCACATTACGGATCGTGTCACGGACTTGGGTCAATAACTCGTCGGACTCGCGCAAGTAGATAAACCCGCGTGAGATAATCTCAGGATTGCCGATTAGCTCGCCCGTGTTGCGGTTAACGTTGATAGACACCAGCATAAAGCCATCCCGTGCCAAAATTTCGCGGTCGCGGATGACGATACGGCCAATATCACCAACGCCACTCCCATCGACGAACACATACCCACCGGGTACACGCTCACCCATGCGCATGCCGTATTTATCGACTTCCAGCACTTGGCCATTTTCTGCGATGAAAACATGATCTTCCTTCATGCCGGAGTTGATCGCGAGCTTGGCGTGCTGGTGCAAGTGACGGAGTTCGCCATGTACGGGCAGCAGATACTTAGGCTGTACTAAGTTGAGCATCAAGCGCATTTCTTCGTTACGAGCATGGCCGGATACGTGCACAGACTCGATTGGATCATAGATGACGTTTGCGCCACGTTGCAACAAGCGGTTGATGTTGCGGCTGACCAACTCCTCATTGCCGGGGATGGGGTGGGATGACAACACGATAGTGTCATCGTCTTCGACTTCAAGCTGACGGTGCCGCCCGGTCGCCATCCGCGCAAGCACAGCGGAGGGTTCCCCCTGCGACCCGGTGACCATAATCACCACTTGGTTAGCCGAGATATTATTGACCTTGCCGAGATCGACAAAGACATCTTTAGGCACTTTTAAAAGACCGAGATCGAGCGCCATATCGACGTTTTTATTCATGCTATAACCCGCGATGGCGATCTTGCGGTTATAGCGCATCGCGGCATTGGCGACTTGCTGCACACGCGAGATCAACGACGCGAACGTCGCAACAAGAATGCGCCCTTTTGCATCGCGGAAGACGCGGTCAAAGCCTTCATCAATCACCGTTTCGGACGGTGTCCATCCAGCTTTATCCGCGTTGGTGCTATCGCCCATCAGCAGCATCACCCCGCGTGAGGAGAAGCTCGCGAGTTTCGCGTAATCCGGCTTTTTGCCGTCCACAGGTGAATTATCAAACTTATAGTCGCCCGTATGCACGATCAAGCCGTAGGGCGTGTTCAATGCAAAGCCGACGCAATCCGGGATACTGTGGGTCACATGGAAACTCTCGACCTTCCATGGGCCGACCTGTAGAATATCCCCGGCATTAAAGCGGTTGATGCGGGTCTTATCGCTCAGGCCAGCATCGCGGATCTTCCAATCGATCAAGCCAGCAGTTAAGGGGGTGGCGTAGATCGGGGTATTCGGGAACGCCTCAATAACGTGGCTGACTGCGCCGATGTGGTCTTCGTGACCGTGCGTATAGATGATGCCGTGCACCTTGAGGTCTTTACGTTCAGTCAAATAACGAAAGTCCGGTATGATGTAATCAACACCGTGCATATCGTTGGCGGGGAACATGATGCCAGTATCGATGATAATCGCTTCATTGCCCCATTCAAAAACGGTCATGTTTTTGCCGATTTCACCGAGACCGCCAAGCGGAACTATTCTGATTTTTGGTTTTGCCATATACATATAACCCGGTTACATAGTCACCGGGTCATTACTCCCTTCAGATTTACTTAAAATTAAGTCGCTAACAAAAGCCTTTTAACACATTATTTGAGAATTATTCTTTAAAACGCTCACGTCGGTTGGAGCGTACAAGATCAAATCAAGTTAAAGCATTGTATCAGATCAACGCAAACAATCACCTTAACATGAGGTGATTGTCGCGGACGTTGTTTTCTTATTATAACAGAAAAATTAGCTTTGCGTATATCTTGCGTGTAAAGCCGCATGAATACGGTTGATAATGCGGGTCACGGCCTCTGGGTTTGATGTCCCTGGTGTGCCACCTTCTTCGACAAAGGCATCCCACAGGATGCGCCCCCAATTGCCCGTGCTACGCAGCTTATAATCTGTAATGTATTGCTCAATCGTCTGCGCGGATTGGCCGCTAGGCGGCTCTAACATGCGCTGCAAGCTGTGATACACCTCGTCAATATCACGCGGGGTGATGTAAACGTGTTCGGTGAGCTTACGGTGCATATAGAGTCGCTTCATCTCGTAGAATTCGACTAGGCTCATTGTCTGCCCGGTGGCTGTGGTGATGGGAGCATCGGTGCCGTGACGGTCGGATTGATCGTGGAGGTCGGCGAATGTTTCTAATGATACTGGACCGATGATCGCCCATAATGTTTGGTCTTCATACATCGGCTCAAGGTTTAACCCATGTCGGCGGAAGTAGCTTTCCACCAGCGCATGCGTATATTCAAAGTCCGTTAAAATAGCCGCTTGCCGCGAGGCGCTGACGTTGATGGGCATCCCGGTGCTTTCTATAGTGCAGATACGCTTACTGCTGCTTAAATCCGGGCGGAGACGACCTAAGAGGCTGTGCATGGCGGAAATCGGCTTGCCTAAGCTGTCGTCATAGAGCAGGGCACGCGCCATCGCATTAGCACGCTCATTGTGCAGTACCGCCGCATAACGTGCCATATCCCCGTCGATAAGATCCGGGCTGAGCGGTCGTTCGATCAACCGTCCGGTAATTGTCGTGCGGCGCAGGTACTCGCGGGTACAGAGTCGCTCAGCATCGCACACGCCATTGACGAAGGGGCCGCCCTTCAGCACGGCGCTGTTGGCGGCGGCGCTCGCGCTGCGGAGCATTGTGTAGAAGGCTAATAAACCCAATGCTTCGGAGCGCCCGGCGAGATCCAAGTGAATATGACACCCTTGCAAGCGAAAAATCTCCACGACGTTCGCGTCTTCGAGCATATTATAGCGTTGTTTGGCTTCTGCTTGCCGCTCGACATATTCTGGGAATTCGTTATTGGCTTCAACCATCAGGTCAACAGCGGTTTGGACCTTAGGGTCTTCGGTGAGTTTGAAGTCGCTCTCGGTAGGATAACATGATAAAATCGCCGTGATAAGATTGGACTCGTGGGCGGCATTGACCAATCCCGCCATGATTCCATCCAGTGCATTGCGGGTGCGCGAGTAGCCGATGCCTGGGGCGACGTGGACTTCGATCTGATATTGGCAGGCTTCGCGGTCAACCTCCGGCGTGATGCCCAAACGCCGCGCATGGTGTTGATAACGGGCGATGAACGCTTGCGACTCGGCTTCAGTCGGCGGTGTGCCGTCCGCGTGGAGTAGCCCAAGCTCTAGCTCCGCGCCTAATGCGCGGATGGTGGTGCCGGGGTTATCGGTTTGTTGTATGTTGGTGTGATTGACGCTGGGGTTAAAGTTAAAAGGCGTAACAGCCTGCGCGAAGGTCTTGCCGCTGCGGTAACGGCTGCTGACCACACTACCTAAAATATAGTTGTAGTCGCCATGATGCGCGAGAATAACGTTTGCTTCGTCACTATCTGCTTCTGGATAATAAAGCGAAACCGGGCTACCGATGGCTGCGGCGATGGCATCCAACGGGAGAATACCGGCGGTGCTACTGTTGGCGATGTCCTTGAGCATCTGGTTAAAGATGCGCTTTTGCCGTTCAATCTCCATCCAGGGAATTGCTTCGCTGAATGCGATGAGTTCTGCGTTGGTAGGGAGGGCGGACTCCATAACCGTTGCTCCTGTTGGTGGCTTGTCGTCAATCATCAGTTTATCCCGATAATTTGAGTGTCATTATAAATTAATTCTCTTATGATGCGAACCGCGCTGCAAGCGGAATTTTGCACAAGGTTCACCGGGCATTTTGCACATTGGTCTTCTCTTAGGTGTGTTATAATTTGCCTTGGTATGCAAAGAGTTTGTCTGAGGAGACATTATGGCTTATAAGAATATTCAAGTCCCTGAAGTTGGTGAAAAAATTACCGTAACGGATGGTAAATTAAACGTTCCTGATAACCCTATATTATTGTTTATTGAAGGCGATGGTATTGGTTATGACATTATGACGGCTAGCAAGCGCATTTGGGATGCGGCTGTCGAAAAAGCCTATAATGGCAATAAGAAAATCTCTTGGATGGAAATTTACTCCGGGGAAAAGGCCGCTGGTATTTATGACGGCGACTACATGCCGGAAGAGACCTTTGACGCGCTGCGCGAATTCAAAGTAGGCATCAAAGGCCCGTTGACCACACCCGTTGGCGAAGGCTTCCGCAGTTTAAACGTAACCCTGCGCCAAGTGCTTGATCTGTATAGCTGCATCCGCCCGGTGCGCTGGTAT
>DAOTTT010000407.1:0-2165 GCA_034437635.1 Anaerolineae bacterium
CCAAGACCATGAGGCCACCACTGGAGCGCAAGCACGCTACCGCAGCCGGGAAGACACCGAAATTTACATTGCAAATATCCTACGTTGGGTGTTAATTTTCTTTTTCGCTGTCGTGACGATCTTTCCGTTCTACTGGATGTTTAACGTCGCTATCCGCACAGAAAATGACGTAATTAACAATCCATCGCGATTTATCCCCCGTACCGAAGACATAGAGCGCAACGTTGAAGCCTTGAGTTGCTATTTCCGCTTCGGCACGGATCAACTGGCGGATAACCCCAACTTGCCAGAAAATTGTGTCAGTATTTTTAACGATAGTGGCTTTACTTTCGTGCTCGATCGTGGCTTCCCTAAATTTATCCGTAACAGTTTATTACTCGCTGGTTTGACGGTTTCTTTGACTTTGTTGTTGGCGATCCCGGCAGCTTATGCCATTACGCGCTTACAGTTCATTGGACGAAGTTTGATGTCGTGGGGGATATTGCTCATTTATATGTTCCCGGCGATTGTACTAGCGATTCCATTATTTGTGATCTTCACCCGGTTGGAACTACGTGGTACTTTGCAGGGGTTAGTCATCGTCTATCTATCGGGGACGTTGCCTGTTGCGCTTTATATGCTGCGTAGTTACTTCATGACTATTCCTAAAGATTTGGAAGAAGCTGCATTGATCGATGGTTGCACGCAACTTTCGGCTATGCTGCGTGTCACCTTGCCTTTAGCTATGCCTGCGGTGGCCTCGGTCGGTCTATATACGTTTATGATCGCTTGGAACGAGTTTTTGTATGCTTTCATCATGCTCACTGGGCGGACTGAAGACTTGTTTACACTGCCACTGGGTTTAAATCAATTACAGGATCAAGAGGTAAGTATCAACGCATTGATGGCCGGTTCATTGATTGTCAGTGTGCCGATTATCGTGATCTTTTTCTTCTTCGAGCGGTTCTTAACACGCGGCCTCACTGCTGGGGCGGTGAAAGGCTAATTTGTGTTTGATGATGTGCTTAAAAAGTATGGGTATCGGCAACTTGATCCTCAAGCTGGCATCAAGCCGCTAGACTTTAATCACGGCAATATAACGGGGAGTGTCAACACGCAAGGGCGACTTATCGCCATCAATACTTATGATGCGCATTATGGCTACATTACAGCCAATGCGACCCCGCCGTTTACAGAAGAGCAGCGATATGACCAAGGCCAAGTACGCGCATATCGCCAACAATTTGTGGAAAGCCAAGGTTATGGCTTGCGCTTGCCCTGTGATGTGCTGGAAATGCAAGCGTATCTCATCGAAGATGTGATCCCCTATCTAACATTTACTTTGGTGGATGATACCCACGCGGCATGTCTTACCTTTGCTATTGAAGATGGCGTATGCCAGATATGGCGTTTTTCCAGGCAGGATATTAAGCTGCAAATTACTGGAAATATCTGGTTACAACGTGCTGCTTACACGCAACTGACCGAAGGTGGACCAGTAGATATGCCATCCGCACAGACTTTACCTGTATCACAAGGTATCACAAACCCTGCGTTGGGCTGGCATCTTACGATGAATACAGACATCGATAGCACGCCTCAAGCGGATGACAGTTGCCATATTAATGGACAGTATCAAGGCAACTGTGTCTTGTACTGGCGATTATCTCAAGCAGAGTCAAATCATCCAGCAGGGGATCCGCTTTCTATACTTTATACACAACTGGAAACATGGCGAGCACATTGGCAACATCCACAAGCGCCAACTGATTTAATCCAAAGACGTGCTTGGGCATATAGCCGCGCTTGCTGTGTTGATATTGATGCTGATACAACGTGTATCCTAACAGACCATATGTTGTTGCCGCTCTCATGGAATCGTGATGCGTATTATATTACCATGAGTCTATTGCCTTGGCAGCCAGAAAGTGTCAAACGACATATTTTATGGTTATTTGACCGGGCACAACGTGTTCAAAATACATGGGGACGAGCTTATCTTGCCAATGGCATTATCAAAGATCATGGTTATCAACTCGATCAGCAGATTTACCCGCTGCTTGAACTTGCAGATTACACGCAGCATACACAAGATTTTAGCTTACTCGATCAGTTCACGCCTGATGTTGAATTGATCTTGAACAATTGTCAGGTAAGTGGAATGCTGCTCAAAACAGAGGAAACAC
>DAOTTT010000408.1:0-22927 GCA_034437635.1 Anaerolineae bacterium
TGACATGCCGGGCGACGACTTCTTAAACCGGGTGCGTGGTCGGCTCAACGAGATGCCCTGGGGCGTTGGTTTATTGGCGGCAGGGCTAGTCGTCTTTTCGTTTGCGACGGCGTTCTTCCTTGCGCCCTCTGGTTTAAACGTGGTTGGTGCGACTTTGCAGGGCTTTGTTGATGGGTGGACGACGGGCATCGGGGATGCACCGATTGCTTACCCACTCTCCGTGACCTTGTTTTATGAACCCTGGTTAATTGTGTTGGCGATGGTCGCTCTGGCGACGATGGCATGGTTGCGTCAGATGGATTTTGTCGATGTTTTCTTGCTCGTCTGGGTGATTGTGGCGCTGGTGATGAGTGCCGTTTACGCTGGTGCACGCGCTGACCATGCGCTGTGGTTGGTGATCCCGTTGGCGGGGTTGGTGGCGCATGTGGTCGCCTTGGCCTTGCGTCACATCGAAATCCCGTTGATGTGGATGCCGGAATTGCTCGATGACGACGAGCGGCGAATGCGCACGGCCATATGGGGCAAGTGGTTGTTGGCGACTATCGCCTTTGGCCTGCTGTTGATGGCGGCTATGCACTTTCAGATTGCCGCACGCGGGTTTTGGCTGGCGGATGATGGCCGACTGACCAACTATATTTCGCGTTTGAGTTCGGACGAATTCAACGTGCATTTCATCAGCCTAATTTGGTTTTTGATCGCTATGTTATTTGTGTTAGTTGGCTACTTCTTGGCATCGAGCATCTGGGGCGCGGTGATCCCGGCGCAGAGTTTGGTGTTGGGGTTTGTCGGCTTTATGCTGCTGACGAGCTTTGGCAGTGGTTGGCGTATGGTGGGATCCCATGCGAATGATCCGGCAGAGCTTTGGTTCGTCAATGGGACATCCGACCACACCGCGTTATTGCGCGAGACACTGCTCGATTTTGCCTTCCGCGAGACGGGCGGCTTCCCTGATATACCGATTGTCGTCGTTGCGCCGGATGATGGGGTGATGGCGTGGTTGCTGCGCGATTTTTCCAATACGCGCTTTGTTGGCTCCGTTGTTGCGGCACAAACTGCGCCGATCGTTATCATGCCGTTGGATATGCTCGACATAGGTGCAGATGGCAATCCAATTTTGCCAGAGCTAGGCGGAACGTATGTCGGGCAGGATTTTGTAATCGAGATGACATGGAGCAATCGCTGGCTGAGTGGTTTTCAGTTTTTGGCGTGGTGGTCGGGGCGTTTGAGCCAGTTTAATTTCTTGTCGCCGCAGCCTATTGTTTTGCAAGATGTGGTTGTGTGGGTGCGCCAAGACGTTTATGATAGTCTGCCGTTGAACCTTGAGGAATTCGGAAATTAGTGGTGTATGTATAACGACGGCAAATAACAGGATGAGCTTGTGACGAACGACACACAAGATTTGATCGCGCAGTGTTTGCGCGGTGACCAAACGGCGTACACTGTCTTATACGAACGCTATGCAGCGGGTATTTATCGGCTGTGCTATAGCTTGGTTTTGCATCAGCAAGATGCTGAGGATGTAGTGCAAGAGGTGTTTGTCTATGCGTTTAAAAACCTCAAACGTTATCATGCCGATAAATCCGCATTTAAAACGTGGTTGTATACCATCGCCGTGAGTCGTTGCCGCAACACGTATCGCCGTAAGCGTCTGCCACAGATTGACCTGTCGCAACTGTTCAACCTGAATATTGCCGCGCCCAAGTCGGAGACACCAGAGGCCGCCTATGCACACCGTGCCGCGACAGATGCGCTCATTCAGGCATTGGTGACACTCCCGGCTAATCTGCGTGAGGCGTTGGTGCTGCGCTATGGGCACGGCTTAACTTACCGTGAGGTGGCCGAAGTCATGAATTGCCCGCCGAAAACGGCGGAAAGTCGGGTGCGGTTGGGGCATAAGCATTTGCATCAACAGCTTAACCCGCAAGGCCAAGGTCTTTTAGAAGAATTGTTGAGCTTTTAATCATGTGGCGATTTAAGTATTGGTACTGCAAATCTCGGATGATCGCTTATCTCGATGGCGAGTTGTCCGCTGTAGCCCGGCGACGGGTGGCACGTTATATTGACGAATGCCCTGCATGTTATGCCGAGTATCGGCAGCAACGCGAGATGCGGCGCGAGATTGACGCGGCACTCCCGGCGTTTGGGCGACCGACGGATGACCAACTCCAGCGTATATGGAGTGGCATTCAAGCGGCCATCACCGCGCCGGAGCCACAACCGCGCTTAGCGTTACCCCGCTTGCAGTGGGGGGCTTTGATGGTCGTTATTGGCATTATGATCGTAACGCCCTTGATGCTCAGTGGGCCGGGGGTAGCGCCTGTAGTGGCGACGCAACCGGTGCCCGCTGTCCGGGCGGTGACGACAGCCATTGCCGCTGTGACCGATGAATCAACGACTGTTGTCGTGACCGATGATGTCGCGGTACGAGCGACACCATATTCTGAGATGACCAATCATGTAACCGCAGAGATCACCCCGGCAGCAGCCGTAACGCCGGGTGAGTAATGTAACAGGAAAACAGATGGCGACACGAGTTTACGAAAACCAACAATCAAACGCATCTAATAGCGGTGTATTTTCACGGTCTATTGTGTTGAACTGGGAGTTGATCGCGTATTTGGCGATTTTCTTCCTGGCGATTTTCTCGCGTTTTTATATGCTGGGCGACCGGACGATGAGCCACGATGAGAGCTTGCACACGGTCTTCTCCGCAGATCTCGCGGAGAACGGTAACTATCAGCATAACCCGATGATGCACGGGCCGATTTTGTTCCATGCGACCGCGTTATCCTATTCGCTTTTCGGCGTGGATGATTTTTCATCGCGCATTTACGTGGCTGTTTTGGGCGTGATGGTGGTCATGTCGCCGATTTTGTTGCGGCGATGGCTTGGGCGAACGGGCGCTGTGCTCACGGCGGCGATGTTGCTTGCATCGCCATTGTTGCTTTATTACAGTCGATACATTCGCCATGATATGCCGTCGATTATATCCGCCATTTTGATGTTTTGGGCGGCGATGATGTACATTAGCGGGCCGCAGCAGGTGCGACGAAAGGGCTATTGGCTCTATATCCTAGCGGCTTCTATGCTGTGGAACTTAGGCTCTAAAGAGACATCGTTTATTTATATTGCTATCTTCGGCCTGTTCTTGACCTTGTATTGGTTGGTGCGGGTGGTGCAGCATTACTTTAAGATCGACGGTCGTTTAATCTTCTATACGCTGATTATGGCATTTTTGTTCGCGGGGGTTGTGTCGCTGGCGATGATCGTCGTGATTTCGATCTCGTTACAGCAATACCCGGATTTAACCTCGCGGCTCGACTTTTTAGGCGCTCAATTTAATGTGATGTTCAGCGGTGATGAGCCGGACGTTGCCTTTTCTACATTCCTCGCTTGGACGGGCTTGACGGTCGTCTTTATTTTGTCTGTCATCGTTAGTACGGCGTTATGGGCGTACCGAAAAGGTAGACTGCATTTTAACATTTTAGATGTCTTGGTCGGCTTGCTGGCGGTTCTGCTAGCTGTATATATCACAGATTTATGGTCACATACGACATTTACCCGCGTAATTGGTGAAACCTCTGAGATTGTCCAGCAGAGCACATCAGCGGCATCGTTGGGGGTCGGTTTAGCGGCGGCGGGGTCGTTGCTATTGGTCTATGCGGCGTTCCGTGTGTTGACTGGTCGTTTGTTCACGACACATTTTGTCGTGATGGTCGGCTTGGTCTTTGCTGTTTTCTCGGTCTTGATCATCGTAGAAGAATTATCACATGAGCCGTCCCGTGCAGGTGAGGAACAACCGCTCTCTCAACCTGTGCCGGATGAGTCTGATCCGCTCGGTTTGGATAGCAGCCAACCCGTGCAACCGGCGACGACGTTTAATCAATATCCGCTGGTTTTGATCTGGAGCATTGCCGCTGTTTCGATTGCACTGATCGTTTACAGCAAAGCGAAAGGCTGGTGGCGCGAAGTCCGGCACTTCCCAGAATTTGATGTGTTGTTGGTGATGGGGTCGCTCATTTTGCCCTGGTTGACGGCGGTCTTCATCTACATGTCGGAGAGTACGCCCGCCGACTGGGATACGATTGGCGCGAGTTTAACGTGGTTGTCAAGCCGCCTGCCGGTGAATGACATCCGCTCTGTGGGGCAATTTGTGATCGGCTTTTTGGCCTTCTTGCCGATGATGCTGATTTCTATTGCGGCTGGCCTAGCGTGGAACTGGAAGCGTTGGTTGATCGCTGCTGGCGTTTTCCACTTGCTATTTGCCCTCTTCTTCACGACGGTGTTTACCAACATTGAAGGTTTGGCAAGCGGTATGGTCTATAGCCTGCAATACTGGCTAGAGCAGCAAGGTGTCCGCCGGGGGAGCCAACCGCAATACTATTACACCAACGTTATCATGCCGATGTATGAATTCTTGCCCATTGTCGGCAGTATGCTGGCGATGATCGCGGGGTCGGTGTTCTTCTGGCGTAAGCGGCGGCAAAAGGACGATGAGGCGTATCCCGTTGGCGAGACTGCCGGGACATACGGCATGGTCTATGGGCGAACGGTTGAACCTACTGATGAGATCCCCGTCGAAACTGAGCCAGTCACAGCGATGATAGATGAGCCTGTGGTTGATACAGTCGCTGCCATTGATGAAGACGAAGGCGACTCTTTTGAAGCCGATGTCGTCGCTGTTGATCCAGACGAAGACCTTGACTTGACGACGAATGAACCGTTGCCCGGTGGGTTATGGCAGGGCTTAGTGCTGGCTTTCTTCGTGATCTTTGGGATGGCACTGACATTACACAATGGGCTGCTGCGGCCTCATAATCTGGTTGAAGACGTAAACGTCTTGGGTTTCCTGGCAGATTTGCCCTCGATTGGTGATCGTCTGCAAGTCGATTTGATGATGCCATCGGGCGCGTTGGTGGTCTTTGGTGCGGCGTTGTTAATCGTCAGTATCGGCTTTTTGATCTTCGTCTATCTGCCGATTGTGGAGCGTCACTGGCAAGAGCGTTATGTACGCGACCCTGACTTGCTGCTGGATGATCCCTTTGAAGACATCCCACAAGAGGAGGACGAGCGCCAAGGCTGGGGCTTGAACTACGTGCCCTTCCTGCTGTTTGTCGCTTTTTGGGCGGTGATGAACCTCTATGGTTATACGCTAGCGGGTGAGAAGATGCCCTGGCTAGGGACGCATCTCACTGTGCCGATGATCTTACTTTCCGGCTGGTACTTTGGCCGAGTGCTGGATCGCATCGAATGGTCGCGCTTTGCCAATAATGGTTGGGTGTTATTGTTCGTGTTGCCCATCGGCATCGTCGCTTTTGCGCAGGTTGTGTTGCCCATCTTCGGCGGGCAGCCACCGTTCCAGGGGACTTCAAGCGTTGAACTGCGCCATACGTATCAATGGCTAGGGGCGGCGGTTGTGTTCTCCGGCGTGTTGGCGGGGGTATACTGGCTGGCTACACAATTTACGGGTTGGTCGCATGTCCGGCAGATGTTCGTGTTGGCGGGCTTTGCGGTGTTATTATTCCTCACTTTCCGTGCGGCATGGATGGCGAATTACATCAACCATGACTTGGCGACGGAGTTCTTGGTTTATGCGCATGGTGGGCCAGCGAATAAAGAGGTGACAAATTTCATCACCGAGATGAGCCAGCGCACGACAGGCGGCTATAACATGCTGGTGATGCATGATAATAAATTCTCTTGGCCGGGCAGTTGGTATCTGCGCGAGTTCCAAGATACGAATAGCGTGCGTTACATTGATGCGAACACGCCGACCCAGCAGCAGATTGATGAAGTGCAGGTTGTGTTGGTCGGGCCAGAGGGGTTATCACGGTTGGAGCCGCTGGTCGCTGATACGTTCCAACGGTTTGACTCCATCCGCATGTGGTGGCCGATGCAAGATTACTTCAACGTGACCGCGACCGATGTCAACAATTTCTTAGACTTCTCCGCGACAAATGAAAACCTCAAGCGGCGCGGTATCTTTGACATCTGGTGGAACCGGGATTATCGGCGTTATGAACGCGCTCGCATTAACGAAACACCGGACGGCGCACTGTCTTTACCGGATTACTCCGAAGAAGGGTGGCCGGTGTCGGACCCACTGTATTTCTTCGTGCGTAAAGACTTGGTAGCGCAGATATGGCCGTATGGCATCGGTGATGCACAGGTGCTGAACACCTTTACGGAAGTTAGCCCGAATGTGTGCGTGGAAAACTTCGTTGATCTTAGTGTTGAGCAGATTTACACTGACCCATTGAATCCGTTGGCGCGTCCTATGGGGCTGGAAGTCAACGATGGCCGTTTGTATGTGGCGAATGATGGTGATTCGGCTTCGCGCATCAACGTCTTTGCGCTAGATGGCCGCCCACTGGATCCGCTCGGTGTGCCAGGGACTTCGACCCAGTTGGGCGCGTTTTTCACGCGGCCTAACAGCGTGGATATTGGCGCAGATGGCAATGTCTACGTTGTGGATACCTGGAACTTCCAGGTGCGGGTATTCGATGAGGATTACGAGTTCCTCACCCTATGGGGACAACCGGAAACGTCCGGGTTTGAAGCCCAGCGCGAGCCTGTAGATGGCTTCTGGGGGCCGCGTGATATTGCGGTGGATGCTGAAGGGCGCGTGTATGTGTCCGACACCGGGAATAAGCGCGTGCGTGTTTATGACCCGCAAGGCAACTTCTTGTTTGATATTGCCTCCGGTGGGGCGGGTGAGGGTAATTTGAACGAGCCTTCCGGCATCGACATTCATTCTGATGGACGCTTGTTTGTGGCGGATACCTGGAATCAGCGGATTGCAGTATTCGACTCGCGGACGGGTGTTTTTATCGCTAACTATCGTGTGCGAGCATGGTTTGATGGTACGGGTGGCCGTCCGTACTTGGCACTAGATGAAGATCGCAACCTGATTTATTTGACGGATCCTGACGCTGGGCGCATCTTGGTGCTGGATACAAACGGTAACTGCATCGGCTCGTTCGGCTCTGTGAACGAAGGCCCGGCGAACGAAACGCAGTTCGGTGATATTGGCGGTATCGCGGTGGATGCTGATGGCGCAGTTTATGTCTCTGATCTGGCGAATAACCGGGTGATGAAGTTCCCGCGCTTCCCGCTGCCAAGTGACTTCGCACAACCGGAAACGGCCAACGACGATGTGAGCGTTCCTTTTAACGTGCCCGAAAGCACAGAAGAAGTGTTGCCGGAAGTCGAAGCGACAGAGGAAATGATGCCCGCACCAGAAGAAACGGATGAGGTGGAAAGCGCAGAGTAACAGCCATATTGATCGCTGTAAGCCTGTCTTGACACTTCATTACGGGTATGTTACACTTATTTCATATTGAACGGCGAAAAGTGGGTTTTACCCCACTTTTTGTTTTATCTAGTCAAAGTCAGTCCCCGTAGTTCCTGGGAATGGGAAGCACCACGAATGAAAAATGAATTTGAAGCTGCTTTCAATGAGATCACCGAATTGCGCGCATTGCCGCAAGAAACGGTGTACGAAGCATTGAAAACAGCATTGGTATCTGCTTATCGGCGCGACTCCAACGCGAGTGCAGCACAACGTGTAGAAGCACATTTTGACTCGGCTACAGGTCGGCCTCGTCTTTTTGTAGAAAAAGAAGTGGTTGATTCCGTAGAAAACCCCAATACCGAAGTTGACCTTGAAAAAGCACGTTATTACGAACCGGAGTGTGATCTTGGTGACACGATCATGGTTCAGGTTGAAGGGTCGATGAAAAAGTTCGGGCGCATCGCCGCGCAGACGGCCAAGCAGGTTATTTTGCAAAAGATCCGTGAGGCGGAACGTAACGCACTTTACGATGAATTCGTAGAGAAAGAAGGCGACATCCTCAACGGCATGGTGCAAAGTGTCAACAACTCGCTGGTCACCGTGAGCCTGGGACGTGCGGAAGCAATTATGCCGCGTTCGCACCAAATCCCGCGTGAACGCTATCGCCCTCATGACAAAATCCGCGTGTATCTGCTGGAAGTCAAAAAGGCTAACCGCGGCCCACAGATCATCGTGAGTCGTAGCCACCGCAATATGTTGCGGCGACTGCTGGAATTTGAAGTGCCGGAAATTTATAATGGTCAGATCGAGATTAAAAACATCGCGCGCGAAGCCGGGCAACGCTCTAAGGTCGCAGTAACGGCCTTGCAAGATGGCATTGATCCTGTTGGCGCATGTGTAGGGATGCGCGGCATCCGTATTCAAAATATCGTCAAAGAACTCCACGATGAGAAGATTGACGTTATCGAATGGAACCCCAACCAAGAGCAATTTATCGAAAAAGCCTTGAGTCCTGCCCGTGTGACCGGGGTTTACCTGGATGACGACCCCGATGCTGGCCGTACCGCTGTGGTTATCGTCCCTGACGAGCAATTATCGTTGGCTATCGGTCGCGAAGGGCAAAACGCACGCTTGGCGGCCAAGCTCACCGGCTGGCGTATTGACATTAAGAGTGTTACGGAAGCCGTCACCTATGCGATGGAACACATCGATCAATCGCCGATTATGGAATTGACGATGGAAATCCCGGAGATGATGCAAGAGGTCGGCACGATTATCGAAAAGCGGGAGTTTGGCCGGGCGATTATGCCGGAGGAATACCGCATACTCGGTACATTCGCGGATAAGGTGGAGCGTAGCTTGCAAAAAGTGCGTGAAGAAGCCCGTCAAGCGCGTATGGAAGAAATCAACGCGGTTAAATCTACGTTGCCTGCTCAAGCCTTTGAAATTGACGTGCGCGAGCTTGAACTTCCCGATCATATTATTGAATCCCTCCAACCGCTGGAAAACGTGGGCGAAATCATGCTCCGTTTCCTCATCGATGAAAGCCGCCTCCGTCGTTTGTTAGGGCGCGAAGCGGAAGTCGAGTTGGTTAAAGTCCAAGAGGCTTTGGATAAATTGGTCTTCGATGACATCACATCTGTGGTCGAGAATGCGGAAAATGTGGTAGAATCAGATGACGTTGACGCGGAACAGGTGACCGAAGACGAAGCCTACGACGAAGACGATTATAGCGACGAGGTGGAACGCTTCGACGAGCAAATGGTCGATGAACAAAAATCATCGCGTAACCGTCAAGCGAAATCAAAAACTGACACGTCCATGGACGACTTCGAGGATTTGCAACCGGAATACTACGAAGACGACGTAGACAATCGTGATCCGAAGCAATCCCAAAAGCAGAAGCGCAAGAAGCGTCAGTTGGTCTTCGACGAGGAAACCGGCGAAGTGTACGCTAAACGTCGCCGTAAAGGTAACCGCAAACGTGATAGTTGGGATGATTTCTAAAAAATGAATGCAAAGCGTGTGTCCTCTGAATGGCCGGATGACATTGGTTCCCAAGATGACAATCGTATCGACTGGGAACGCAAGCAAAAGAGTAAACGTCAACCAGACCCTAGTGTTGTGACCCAAGAGGAAGTTGCTGTTGATGATGCGCTTCGATCGCCTCGTAAAAACAGTAAAAAACACGTGCGCAAAAAGCGCCGCCAGCTTGTCTACGATGAAAATCGTGATGAAGTTGTCGTCAAGCGCAAGCGCCGTCGTCAGAAGACCGACCGCTTACCCACAAACTGGGAAGTGTGGTTAGAAGACGAAGAGTATTAATCAAGATGTGGATAGTCCGGCCTGGGTGATACATCATCGAGGTCGGTTTATGGTGTTATCATGGCGAAACAAAAAGCCCCAAAACACACACCAATGCGCACATGCACAATATGTCGATCAAAGCTTCCTAAGCGGATGCTGAGTCGGGTTGTGCAAACACCTACTGGTGTAAAAGTTGATGCAACTGGTAAAATGAATGGGCGTGGTGCTTATCTATGTGATAACAGGAGTTGCTGGGAACGTGCGGTGAAGACCAACATTCTCGAAAAGGCGCTGAAGGCTGCATTATCTGATGCAGACCGGCAGCATCTCTCGCAGGCAATGCCGTAACCATGCGTGTTTTACGGTTTGTTTACGGTTGCCAACTGCAATTTAATATTCGTTTATGGGTGGTAACTGGCCGCCGACATTAGACTGTCTCTTGATAGGCCATTTGCTCTCCCAATACCGATTTGGAGGTAATATGGCTCAAGAACGACAGATCGTCCTTGTCCCCGACTATTTGACAGTCCGCGAATTAGCGGAGTTGATCCAAGCTAGCCCGATTGAGGTGATGAAGAAGCTCATCGCCAACGGCATTATGGCGAAGATCAACCAGCAAATTGACTACGAAACGGCTGCCATCGTCATCGAAGAACTTGGCTTTGAGGCACAGTCAGAAAGTGCTATCGCCAAGGAAGAAGAACAAAAACGACGGGCAGAGTCTTCAACGCAAGAATGGCGCAAAGTCTACAAAGAAGAAACGCCCGAAGATCTCAAACGTCGTAGCCCCATCATCACCATTCTCGGCCATGTTGACCATGGTAAGACAACCTTACTCGACACAATCCGCTCGGCCAATGTTGCGGAAGGCGAAGCAGGGGGCATTACGCAGCATATCGGTGCCTACCAAGTGGAACACAACAACCAAACTCTGACATTCCTCGACACCCCCGGCCACGAAGCCTTCACAGCGATGCGGGCACGCGGGGCTAATGGTGCGGATATTGCGATTCTCGTTGTCGCGGCGGATGATGGTGTGATGCCGACG
This sequence comes from Anaerolineae bacterium, assembly GCA_034437635.1. Classification (GTDB taxonomy): domain Bacteria; phylum Chloroflexota; class Anaerolineae; order Aggregatilineales; family Phototrophicaceae; genus J038. Next base: position 10,650 of record DAOTTT010000408.1, read on the forward strand.
ACGAAAGAGGCGCTCTCCCATGCACGAGCGGCCAATGTGCCGATTGTGGTGGCGATTACCAAAGTGGATAAGAACAACGCGAACGCTGATTTGGTCAAGCAACAGCTTGCAGAGCTTGAGTTGATCCCGGATGAATGGGATGGCGATACGCTGATGGTGCCGGTGGCTGCTCTGACTGGGCAGGGCATTGATGATCTGCTTGAGGCGTTGCTGTTGGTCGCGGACGATCATATAATCGTTGCCAACCCGGACGCTGACCCAACGGGTGTTGTGATTGAGTCTCAGGTTGAAAAGAGCCGGGGTACTGTTGCGACCTTGCTCGTGTTGAATGGCACGCTCAACCGTGGTGATACGGTGATCGCTGGTCAAAGCTATGGGCGCATCAAGGCGATGTTTGATGCGAAGGGTAACCAGATTAAAAGCGCCGGGCCATCTGTGCCAGTGTCTATCCTTGGTTTGAACGACCCGCCTCAACCGGGCGATACCTTCGAGCGTGTAAAGAGTGAAAAAGAAGCGCGGGCGATTTTGTCCGAGCGTGAGACCGAACAAGAAGAAACCAGCGCCCCGGCGATGACATTGGAAGATATGTTTGCACAGTTTAGCGCGGATGAGAATAAAGAGATGAATCTCATCGTCAAAGCGGATGTGCAAGGGTCCCTGGAGCCGTTGGTGAACGAACTCGAGTCCCTTTCTGGTAAAAATGATGAAGGGATCGGCCTTAAAATTCTGCGCTCGGATGTTGGGAATATTAGCGAGACTGACATCATGTTGGCGAGTGCGTCGGAAGCGGTTATCTTGGCGTTTAACGTCAATGTGGATAACGCCGCGAAGCGTGCAGCAGAAACCCATAAGGTTGATATTCGTACCTATTCCGTGATCTACAAGCTACTTGAAGACGTTGAACTGGCGCTACATGGTATGTTGGAACCCGTCTACAAGCCGAAGACTATCGGCGCGGCAGAAGTCCGGGCGGTATTTAACATTTCACGCAGCAACATCGCCGGTTGTTATGTGCGCGATGGCGAAATCCGCCGTAACGCTAAGGCGCGTGTGCTGCGCAAAAACAAAGTCATCCTGGAAGAAACATCTATTAGCTCGCTCAAGCGCGTTAAAGACGATGTGCGCGAAGTCCGGTCTGGTTTTGAGTGTGGGATCACCTTAAACAAGTTTGATGCCTTTGAAGAAGGCGATATTATCGAGTGCTTCGTCATGGAGCGCGTCAACTAACAAACAGATAGCAGAAGGGGTGCATTATGCGCCCCTTCTACAACAGAGGTTACAGAAGACGATGACTTTAAAGCAAGAGCGCATGTCAGAACGTATTTTAATCGTTCTGAGTGAACTTCTACAGCGCGAAATTAGTGATCCCCGTTTGCAACACATCACAGTAACAGAGGTCAAGGTAGACCCGGAAATTATGTTTGCCGATGTCTATGTGAGTGCATTAGGGGATGAGAGCCGCGAAGAAGAAGTCATGGCTGGTTTAGACCGTGCTAAAGGCTTCTTGCGGCGGGAACTAGGTAAGAACATCACCACACGCAACACGCCAGAATTACATTTCCATTGGGATATGAGCCTGGCGCGTGGTGAGCAGCTCAACCAACTGCTGGATAGCCTGGATATTCCACCAGCAGAACCCGAAACTGAAGCCGATAATTGGGACGACTTGGATAACTTCGATGACATTGATTAACTGGGATGCAGCGACCGCACTCATCGAAGATGCACAGACGGTCGTCGTCGTGACTCACATCAGCCCAGATGGTGACGCGATCGGCTCTATGCTTGGTATCGCACATATGATGCAGGCATTAGGCAAAACGGTAACCTGCGCGGTCGATGACGGATCACCCGATATGTTTAACTTTTTACCCGGTGCGGCAGACATCCGTAAAAAGCTCTTTAAGGGCGAATGGGATCTGATGATTTCCACGGATGCCAGCGATGAAGAACGCACAGGCGATGTTGGGACGTATGCGCGTGCTAACAGCAAAGCGGTTATCAACCTTGACCACCACGCGACAAATACGCAGTTTGGTGACGCGCAATTGGTCGATCCAGAGGCGGTTTCCGCTGCGGAAGTGGCGTTCCGTTGGGCACAAGCGATGGATTTACCCATCACAGAGACGATCGCTTGGCCGATTTTGACCGGGTTGGTGACGGATACTATTGGTTTTCGGACGAGCAACGTCACAGCGGACACGCTACAGATTGCACAGCAATTGATTGCGGTGGGCGCGTCACTAACGGAAGTCACAGAGCGCACCCTTGATAACCGTTCGTTTGTTTCCGTGACGTTGTGGAAGCATGTCTTGCAGTCGGTCAAGCTGCGCGGAGGCGGCATTGTCTCCGCAGAAGTCACAGCGGAAGATTTCAAGCGGATTGGCACGGCAGAGACGAGCGATTATGGACTTGTTGGCTTTTTGATCAAAATAACGGAAGCGATGATCGCTATCGTCTTCAAAGAAGTGGAAGACGGCAAGATTAACATCAGTATGCGGGCAAAGCCGGGCTTTGATGTGAGCCAAGTGGCGTTTGCGGTTGGCGGCGGCGGGCATAAGCAAGCGGCTGGTGCGACAATCGACGGGCCGATGGAAGACGCGAAGAAACAGATTTTGCCTATGCTGCGTGATGTCGTTAAAGCGGGGAAGCTCGTCATTGCCTGAGACATACGGCTTCCTCAACGTTGATAAGCCCCTGCACCTGACAAGCCATGATGTCGTGGCGAAGGTGCGCCGGGGGTTGCGTATCAAAAAGGTCGGGCACGCCGGGACACTTGATCCATTGGCGACAGGTGTGCTGATTATCTGCATAGGGCAGGCGACACGCTTAAGCGAGTATGCGATGGCATCGCGCAAGCAATATCGTGCTGAAGTGACACTAGGCATCACGACGACGAGTTATGATGCAGAAGGCGATGTCGTTGCGACAACTGACGCAGCGCACATTACCTGTGATGATGTCGCCGGAGTATTGCCGCAATTTACCGGGGCGATTACCCAACTCCCGCCCATGTATAGTGCCGTCAAGCAAGGCGGTAAAAAGTTATACGAACTCGCCCGCGAAGGTAAAACTGTCGAGCGCAAACAGCGCCATGTGACCATTGATGCGTTATCCATCGTGGCGTGGGACGCGCCGCGTGTTACGCTGGATGTAACCTGTAGCGCAGGAACGTATATTCGCAGCTTGGCGCACGACATCGGCCAAGCCTTGGGCGTTGGTGGCTATCTCACGGGGTTACGCCGCACTGCCAGCGGCGCGTTCCGCGTGGATGATGCCGTAAGTTTGGATGCCGTCTTGCAAGATGAGAATTGGCAACAGTATCTCACCCCGGCGACGGTGGCGCTTGACGCTTACCCGGCCTTGCATCTTGATGCGGAAGATGCCGATCACATCGCGCATGGCCGCCCACCCCGTGCGATCCGTCCACCAAAAGATGCCGAAACACTGGCAACAGCCTATAATCAAGCGGGTGATTTTATCGCTATTCTGCGGGTTGCCGGGCAATCGTGGCGACCGCATAAGGTCTTCGTCTAATCAGAGGATTATATGAGCCACGTTTATAATCTGGATAACATTCATCTCCTGCGCCCTGCCGTTGTGACGATTGGCGTATTCGACGGGGTGCATCGCGGTCACCAACATCTTATCAAGCGGCTGGTCAAAGAAGCGCATCAAAATGACATGTTAGCCGTTGTGCTGACTTTTTTCCCGCATCCGGATATGGTTATTCGTGGTCTGGAAGGGCGGTATTACCTCACAACACCGGAGCAACGCGCCCAATATTTTCTTGATCTTGGCGTAGATGTTGTGGTGACGCACGCTTTTGACGAGCATATCCGGCAGATCCGTGCTGCGGATTTTGTCGATCAATTGATCCATCATCTACAAGTCAAGGAATTATGGGTCGGTGCGGATTTTGCCCTGGGGTATAAGCGTGAGGGAGATGTCGCTTTCCTCAAGGCGCAAGGGCAAGAGAAAGGCTTTAGCGTGGAAGCCGTTGATCTGGTATCGGCTGAAGCCATCGAAGAAACGATCAGCAGCACATTGATCCGTGAACTGGTGCAAGCCGGCGAGATGGAAAAAGCACGCGCACTCTTAGGTCGGGGGTATGCGCTAGCGGGTGAAGTGGTGCATGGCAAAAAGCGCGGACGGCAGATTGGCTTCCCGACGGCGAATGTGGATGTTTGGGATGAGCAGATTATCCCGATAAACGGCGTTTATGCAGGTTGGGCCTACCTGGGCGATGAGCGGTTTATGGCGATGACCAACGTCGGCGTAAGCCCAACATTTGAATATAAAGGGGTCACGGTAGAAGCCTATTTGCTTGATTTTGACCGCGATATTTACGGGCAAACACTCACCGTGACATTTGAAAAATTCCTGCGGCCAGAAGCAAAATATGACGGCCTAGAGGCACTCATCGCGCAGATTAACCGCGATGTCGATAATGGCCGTCAATACCTTACGGCACTCAACGCTCAATCTGGCTAAGTTTGTGGTACGGGCTGTGCGGCTTGCACCGCAGCGTGCAGACGGTTAACTTGCTCGTGGATAATCTCACGATCTGCGAGCTTTTCCCATGTGCCGCCGATACCGCCGAACTCAAACGCGATAACATCCGGCGCTTGCCATGCCCCAGCCTTGATTTGATCCAAACACCACCCCAGATAATCCCAATCACGCGGTGTAAAGGGCAGATGATCCACCAAACGCCCTTTAATGCGATCATAGAAGCTATCCTCTATGCCGAGTTGTTGGAGCTTTTGAATATGCTTGTCGGTGATGAATTCTATGCCGGTTGTGTGCATCTCGCGGATACGTGTAATGGGGAGGGCGTTCAAATAGGTCTGTACGTTTTGCTGGAGTGCGTCGGCAGCGATGAAGGCGTGAGAAATATCGAGCAAAAAGCCAATATCGCTGGCTTCTATGACGTGTTTGATGGTGCGTGGCAAGGTTGCCGCAAGTAAGTTGCTGTGTCCACTATCGGGCACATTTTCTACGATGATAACCTCTTTTCCAAAGCGCTCTATAGCGGGCTGTAAGGCGATATAAGCGTCTTCTGTGATGCGGTCGAGTGTTGCTTCGTCTTGTGCGTCAAATGCCACCTCTGGGTAATCTTGTGGGCGTGGGGCAAAGTGGATGTTAACGTAGGGGGTGTGGCTTTTTGTCCGTAGCGTATCGACCCAATCCCAGTCAACGGGGGTGTTGGTTTCGCTGTTAATCACCTGCTGGCCCCGGATGACCAGCGGAAAGTGTATGTAAAATCGGTATTGTCCACTCAGTTGTGCTACAAGGTCATCCCATGCCGGTATCTTGAATATATCGAGTTGAATAGCGCCTTTATTGAACAGATCAGCAGCGGGCGGTGAGTAGTTAATCGCTAGTTGCATCTTTTTCATTTTAAACCTTTTGCATTTAGACAATTCAGGGTGTTGGTCGTCATGCGAATATGTGACGTTCCAGATTGCTTTATCAATTATCTTTTTTAGGAAAACGGTAGCCGATGCGCTTCATGAAGCCTTCGTTACTGCGCCAGTCTTTGAGCACTTTAGCATGGAGTTCTAAGTAAACTTTTGTGCCGATGAGCTTTGCCAGTTCTTGGCGGGCATGTGTGCCGATCTTTTTAATCATCGCGCCCTTTTTGCCGACGATGATGCCCTTTTGGGAGTCGCGTTCCACATAAACGGTTGCGCTGATGTAGGTCATGTCTTCGCTGCGTTCTTTATATTCTTGGATTTCTATAGCGACCGAATAGGGGATTTCCTGTTCGGTGTTTTCGATGACGGCTTCGCGGATGACCTCCGACGCGATAAAGCGCATGTTGACTTCGCTCACTTGGTCGGCGGGATAATAGCGCGGGCCAAGCGGTATCAATGCGGTGATGGTTTGCAACAACGTGTCTACGCCGTCGCCGTGTAACGCGCTGATCGGCATCGCTTTGTGATGGTCGATCAAGCTAAGATGATCGCTGTAGGTGGCTTCGTCAGTCACTAAGTCGGCTTTGTTCAACGCCAAAATGATAGGCGTATTGCCACGCTTTTGCAGGTGCTCAACGATGTATTCTTCTCCGGCTTGGGGTGGTGTGCTGGCATCCAGCACCCATAAGATGACATCCGCATCGCGGATCGCATCATCAGCCGTGACCATCATATACTCGCCCAAGCGATTATGGGGTTTGTGTATGCCGGGGGTATCGACAAATAAAATTTGGGCATCGGTACGGGTGTATATGCCGAGTTGTTGCTTGCGCGTCGTCTGCGGTTTATCCGTGACGATGGCGATCTTTTGTCCTAAGATGCGATTGATTAACGTTGATTTCCCGACATTCGGGCGACCGACGACTGCCACGATACCAGAGCGATGATTCTCCGGCCAATCTTCATGGAAGATGTCATCCATTATATGTTTAACTCTCGTCTGCTAATGCGACACGTAAACGGGGGGCGATGGCATCATCTTCAGTTGTGATTAACGCTTCGACCCGATGTAAGGGGGTGGTTGCCTGTGCATCCGCATAGACCAACACCATAAATGGGGCAGTGAGATCTAAATATTTGATGACGATCATATCGTCAACGCCATCTTGACGATAGCCGAAGACCTCCCCGCGTGGATACAAGTTGCTTTTGTTGAGGAGAAAATCCCAGGCGTTTTCGCCCGTGAGCATATCGCCATAATCCAACGCGATCAACCTAGGGACGATAGCCAGATGATGCTTGCCCAAAAAGCGCACGCCATAACGCACGATGAAATCACCCTCTGCAATGATATTATCGCCAGGCTGTGTGCTTAGGATCTTTCGGTCGTTCTGTTTGAGGATGTATCCGGTGAAGGTATCCCCCACCGGATCACGCTTTGGAATTGAGTTCTGGGGCATCGGCTAGGAACGCGGCGTTGCTTCGTTGAGCATGTCGGCTTCAAGTTCTTCGCGCTCGAAGGGCGGTTCGTCGTCATGCCCATGGCTGCTTGTTTCTTCCAGCTTATCATAATAGCCTTCGGTCACACTCTGGAAGTTATCCCAGGGTTTGGTCACGCCTGCCCAACCAACCGCTGCGGCGACAAAGGCTGCTGCGCCGCCGATGAACATAAAGCCTAGCACGCTGTTGTTGGCCGCTTCGCCTTGGATTACGCCGATAGCACCAGCCGTCATCATCAAGGTCACACCCAACCCCCCCAGGAGCGATAAACCCAATGTGAGGCTATCTTGTGGGTTGAGGTCTTGCAATGTCGGGACTTCCGGCGGGTGATGCCCGTGATCGCCGGACTCTATAGATAATAATTCGTTTTGATCGCTTGCCATCGCCTTAACCGCCTTTGTGGTTTCTTTCTCAAATTATAAAGCTAAATTTTGCCGTTTTAATGCGGTTTCGTCAAGGTATGGGCGATGATTGTAATATGTCTAAGTCTATTTGTGCATGTTGCCCAAATATGGGCGTTTTTGTTTGCGATGTGACAATCGTCATGACATTATGATAACGTCTATCGCTGTTAACGTTCATGGTTCTTTCATAAAATATGGATGGTTGATGAAATAAACAACCCAATAACAGCGAATATCAATCCTAAAGGGATAAGGAGAAAAACAACTTATGGTCGAGGAACATATTCACAGTAAATTTGGTCTGGATAATGTTGGACTAAAGCCCCGTGATATTAAGTCTGTCAACGTTCACTGGAACCTAAATCCGGCTGAACTATATGAACACGTTATTAAGAACGGCGAAGGTTCGCTGACGGATGACGGTGCAATCCGTATTCTCACCGGTCAATATACAGGTCGCAGCCCGAATGATAAGTTTATTGTTAAGCAACTCCCGTCGGAAAGCAACATTTGGTGGGGCGACATCAATAAGCCGATAACGCCGGAAATTTTCGATCATCTGCACGAAAAAGTGCTGGATCACTTGAGCCATCAAGATGACTTGTACGTGCTGGACGCTTTCGCCGGTACCGATGATCGCTATCGTCTGCCTGTGCGCATCGTCAGCGAAGTCGCTTATCACGGTCTGTTTTCTTGGAATATGTTCGTCAATGCGACGGACGAAGAATTAGCCAATCATGTGCCGGAAATGACCGTTCTCGCCGCGACGAGCCTCATCGCCAAGCCGGACGTAGATGGCACTCGTACCGGTACGTTCATCATCGCCAACCTGGAAAAGAAGATCATCCTCATCGGTGGTTCGATGTACTCCGGTGAAGTCAAGAAGGGTATCTTTAGTATCCTTAACTACCTGCTGCCGCTTAAGGGCGTTATGGCGATGCACTGCTCTGCCAATGTTGGCGACAGAGGCGATAGTGCGATTTTCTTCGGCCTGAGCGGTACCGGCAAGACCACTCTCAGCGCGGACACCACCCGCACACTCATCGGTGACGACGAGCACGGCTGGGCGGATAATGGGATCTTCAACTTTGAAGGTGGCTGCTACGCCAAGACGATCAACCTCAGCGAAGAGAGCGAACCGCTCATCTATGCGACGACCAAACGCTTTGGTACGATTTTGGAAAATGTGCCGCTGAGAGAAGATCGCTCCCCAGACTTCGACGATCTGCGCTATACGCAGAACACACGCTGCTCGTACCCGATCAACTACATCCCGAATGCCAGCGAAACCGGCAAGGCGGGGCATCCAGAAAACGTGGTCTTCCTGACTGCTGACGCTTTCGGCGTATTGCCGCCAATCTCCAAGCTCAGCCCAGAGCAAACCATGTACCACTTCATCAGCGGGTATACCGCCAAGGTAGCCGGTACAGAGCGTGGCGTGACCGAACCGCAAGCCACCTTTAGCGCGTGCTTCGGCGCACCGTTTATGCCACTGCACCCGACCGTCTACGCGGAACTGCTGGAAACGAAGATCAAAGAGCACAATTCCGCCGTATGGATCATCAACACCGGCTGGCAAGGTGAACCTGGCACGGATGAAAGCAAGCGTATGAAACTGGCTTACACCCGCCGCATGGTCAACGCCGCGCTTAACGGTGAACTGGATGATGTGGAATACGAAGAAGAACCGTACTTCGGCCTGATGGTCCCGACCAGCATCCCGGATGTACCGGACGAAATCCTGAACCCGGTCAACGCTTGGGCGAACAAAGATGCCTATGCCGCCAAAGCCAAGCAACTGGCTGATATGTTCCGCGAGAACTTCAAACAATTTGAAGATCAAGCGTCTGCAAACATCCTGTCAGGTGGCCCTAAAGCATAAGGCCGTTATCAGGTAAAATCGACTAGAAAACCATAGAAGGACGTAGCACGCTACGTCCTTCTGTCTGCAATATATTTTCGCACCAAATAATAAGGAGTAAATTTGATGAAAGACCCGATTCGCGTAGCAGTGACCGGTGGCGCTGGTCAAATTGCCTATAGCTTACTTTTCCGCATTGGTAACGGCGAAATCTTCGGCCTGGATCAACCGGTTATCCTGCAAATGCTGGAAATACCGGAAGCGATGAAGGCGCTCGAAGGTGTCGTGATGGAACTCAACGACTCCGCGCAACCGCTGGTTAAGGGTATTGTGGCCTCCGATGATCCGAATGTCGCATTTGCTGGGGCAAACTGGGTCATTTTGGTCGGTGGTAAGCCGCGTGGCCCTGGTATGGTTCGCGCTGACTTGATCGCCGCCAATGGCCCGATTTTCGTCGGGCAGGGCAAGGCCATCAACGATAACGCCGCTGATGATGTGCGTGTGGTTGTCGTTGCTAACCCGTGTAACTCGAATACATTGGTCGCTAAGGCTAACGCCCCGGATGTTCCGGCGGATCGTTGGTTTGCGATGACGCGCTTGGACGAAAACCGCGCTAAGGCACAAATGGCGGCTAAGGCTGACGTTAACTTCAGCGATGTGACGAATGTCGGTGTGTGGGGCAACCACAGCGCGACTCAGTTCCCGAACTTTGAGCACGCGCTCATCGACGGTAAACCCGCCCTGGATGTGATCCCTGATCGTGATTGGTTTGAAGGCGACTTCATGACAATCAACCAACAGCGCGGTAAGGCGATTATCGACGCACGCGGTAAAAGCTCCGCTGCAAGCGCGGCTAATGCTGCCCTTGATACAATCCGCAGCTTGATTACCCCAACCCCTGAAGGCGACTTCTTCAGCGCGGCTGTAACCAGTGACGGCAACCCCTATGGCATCGCTGAAGGGCTGATTTACAGCTTCCCGCTGCGTTCGACCGGTAACGGCGACTTCACTATCGTTGAAGGGCTGGAACTGAGCGATTACGCCAAAGGTAAGGCGACCGCTAGCGCCGATGAATTGCTCAAAGAGCGCGAAGCCATCAAGGACTTACTTTAACCCCTATGGGGCTGGTATAATGCCAGTCCCTATTCTTTAAATAAACACAAATTATGACAAAACGTATTCCAATAACAATCCTCACAGGGTTTTTGGGCGCGGGCAAGACGACGTTGCTCAACCGCATCATCAATGGCGATCATGGCTTAAAGGTCGCGGTGTTGGTCAATGACTTTGGCGCGATTAACATTGATAGTCAGCTTGTCGTTGATGTCGATGGCGATATGGTGAGTTTGTCTAATGGGTGCATCTGCTGTACCATTCGCGGGGATTTTGTCATCGCGGTGGAGCAAGTCGCACAGCAACCCACGCCGCCGGATTATATCGTTGTTGAAGCGTCTGGTGTGGCCGATCCGATTGACATTGGCTTGACCTTTAAATCCATACCGAATGTGAAGATTGACAGCATTCTCGCTGTGATTGATGCTGAACAAGTGCAAACCTTGGCGAATGAATATGCCGTGCTTGCCATGAACCAGATTGGCGTAGCAGATATTGTCATCATTAATAAGGTTGATCTCGTCACCCCCACACAGCTAGAAAGCGTGCGTGCGTATGTGCGTAAAATCATCAAAGATGCGCGGATTTATGAAACGACCAATGCCGATGTACCGCTAGCGTTGATCCTCAACGTGGGTGAGTATGCCATAGAGCGTTTGTCGGTGCGGTCGCCGCAGTCGGTGCATGTGCATGAAGCCGGGCACGACCACGACCACGATCATACTCATGCGCAGGTGTTTGATACGTGGAGTTGGTCAAACACAGCAGAGCCGGTATCGCTCAAGGCGGTGGAAAGGGCTATGGATAAGCTGCCAAGCGTCGTCTATCGTGCAAAGGGTCTCTTTCATGTAATGGAAAGTCCCGATCAGCGGGTGTTGGTGCAAGTTGTGGGGCAACGGGTGACAGTCGAACCGGGTAAGCCCTGGGCGGATGCGCCGCCACGCTCGCAATTTGTCGTAATCGCTGCGCATGGCGGGGTAGCCCCGGACGTGCTGCAAACATTGCTTGACGCGACTTTGGAAAGCCATCAACCGGACTCTCCCTTAGCTAGATTGGCACAGGGCGTGCGCTCGTGGCTGCGGGGTTGACAGATTTTGCGTTTGCAGTTATCCTAGCGTCATGCAAGTTATGTAACTATCCACATACATATTCCTTGACAAAATATTGGCATAAGGCTATACTTGGTAGCCTATGGTATTTTAGTTTCCTCTATATCAACGCAGCGGTGATGCATCAGTCGGAAAGATGTACCACACGCTTTTTTGTTTTTTACCATAGAAGAAAATCTTTATCCGACGTTTCAATCGTTTTATAGTGATAAATGCAGAGGGAGTGAGCGCCTGTGGAAGCCAAAGAGTTTAGTGCATTGCGCGTCAGCTTGGCATCACCGGAGCAAATCCGTGATTGGTCATATGGCGAGGTTACCAAACCGGAAACCATCAATTATCGTCGCCTGCGTCCGGAAAAAGACGGCTTATTCTGCGAGGCGATCTTTGGGCCGACGCGCGATTGGCAGTGCGCCTGCGGCAAATATAAGAACATCCGCTATCGTGGCATCATCTGCGATAAATGCGGCGTAGAAGTGACCCGTTCCTCAGTGCGCCGTGAGCGCATGGGGCATATTGAACTCGCCGCACCTGTTGCCCATGTGTGGTATACCCGCCGCGTACCGAGTTATCTAGGCTTGTTACTGGATATTAGCCGCCGCAACTTAGATCGTGTATTGTATTTTGCGCAATATGTTATCACCAATGTAGATGAAGATGCGCGTAACCGTGCCTTGGCACGCATTGATAAAGAACTTGACGCTAAAGAGCGCGCGATGGGCGGCGACATCGAAGATCAAATGGCTTCGCTGCGCGATGAGCGCGACACGGCTCTAGAGCAGTTCGGCAGTCGTGCTGATGAAGTCAACCAACACTTTGACGAAGAACTGGCACGCCTAAGCGACCGCGTAATGCAAGAGGCACAGGGGATCAC
>DAOTTT010000409.1:0-9148 GCA_034437635.1 Anaerolineae bacterium
ACCGGGTTATCCACATCACCCAACCCCAACGCCTGCAATGCATCGCCGGTATACAAGTTAAAGGCGATCAACCCATCGCTAATCGTGATATAGCTTTGATGATAAGTTAGCGTCCAATTGTCAGGATAGTTAAACGTGTGCGTCATATCCCCGGCGATGAAGACATTATCCAAATCACCGATGACGGGCATATATGTGTCAAATGTCGCCGCGACCGGGTACACCCATTCGTTAAAAATTGCCGGATCATGGCTATCAATGCTAATCGCGCCCAAGCGCCCATCGCTAAACGTCACCGCCCACAGCGTCAGCCGTTGGCCGTCAGCATCCACCGCGTAGAACTCCGCCGCTGCGCGTCCGTCAAACTTGAGCAAGACGAAATCTTGTATCATGTAATCACCAAGGATGAGCGCCAAATCTGCGGCCAGTTCGTTTAACGTCGGGATGTCCTCTAAACTATGGCTTGCGAGATACGTTTGTCCATAAAAGCGGATGGTATGCGCCCCATCACTGAGCGTCACCACGCCCCCCGCCAAGGTCTCCGTCACCCACTCCGGCGCATACTGGAAGACAACACCCGCATCTGACAGGTCAAACTGCTGCGATAGCGTCTCATTGTGTATCACCTCATAAGCACGACGTACCGCAGTCGGTTGCACATCATCCGTATCTTCGGAATTTGCAGCCAATGGCAGCGCCAAAATCCACACCATACATAGTAATATCAATCGCTTGAGCATAGTCGCCTCATCGGGTTAGCCGTTTACTAACTTCAGCATAACGCTTTGGCAAAAAAAATGATATTAAAATGCTTTTACTTTTTTGATCTTAGCTTCAGCCATTTACGCCGCGACTTTAGCCACCGCTTCCAGCAGTTCCTTCACAATATCGTCCGTGCTGATGCCTTCTGCCAAGCCTTCAAAGTTCAACAGCAGACGATGGCGCAACGCCGCCGGAGCCACCGCTTCGATGTCTTCAAACGCGACGTTAAAGCGGCCTTCCAGCAGCGCGTTGATCTTCGCCCCCAGGATGAGCGCCTGCGCCCCACGCGGCGATGAGCCGTACTGCACATACCGCTTGACCATATCCGGCGCGGCGGGATGCGCCGGGTGTGTAGCGACGATGAGTTCCGCAACATAGCGGCTCACATGCGAGGCAATCGGCGTTTGCAATGCGAGATCGCGCATGGCGACCACTTGCGCCCCATCGACCACTTTACTAGCTTCTGGTGTATCCACGCCCGTTGTCCGCTCGATAATCTCGACCAGTTCATCGGCGCTAGGGAACTCCACGTTAACCTTAAACATAAATCGGTCAAGCTGGGCTTCTGGCAAGGGATATGTCCCCTCTTGTTCAACCGGGTTTTGGGTTGCCAGCACGAAGAATGGTTTCGCCATCTGGTACATGTTACCGCCGACAGTGACGGTCTTTTCCTGCATGGCTTCTAGCAGTGCGGATTGTGTCTTAGGCGTAGCGCGGTTGATCTCGTCCGCCAAGATGAGGTTAGCGAAGATGGGACCTTGCTCAAAGCGGAACGCCTTCCGCCCATCTTCGGTTTCTTCCATCACGTTCGTCCCGGTGATGTCCGACGGCATCAAGTCCGGCGTAAATTGAATGCGGCTAAAGTGCAGGTCAAGCGCATCGGCCAGCGTGCGGATTAACTGCGTTTTACCCAGGCCGGGCACACCTTCCAGCAGCGCGTGCCGCCCGGCCAGGATGCAAATGATGACATCCCGCACCACTTCCTTCTGCCCGACGATGACACGCCCGACTTCATTTTCAATACTTTGTGCAATGCGGCTAAATTCCTCTAATTGCATAATGCGTCTGTCCTTTAGGAAATCCATTCACGGGGATTATTATAAGCACGCTGATATTATCCAGTGTACACGATTATCCCTCATCACAGGTCAAACTCCACATAAGTTACACACTTTATGCTACAATGCACGGCGATTTATGCGTAGTTGAGGCCACCACATGAAACAGGTCAGCTTATGGGCAGACGAAGGCTGGACGATTGCCGCCACTGCGGAGACCAACCCGGTCCATGTCGTCACAGAATGGGTGGTGCCGGATGTGCATCCGCCGCTGTACTTCCTGGCGCTTAGCGGCTGGCGAGCATTCACCTATTTTTCCGTGTTGGTATCGTTGCTCGGCATCGCCGTTTGCGCGATAATAGGTAACTACTCAGGTAAAGCCTATATCCTGCATCGGCTCAAAGCCGATGACTACATTAAAAGCTAGGAAGCCCGTAAACGGGCTGTATAAAATGATATTTCGCACTGACTAGCCCGTTTACGGGTTTTGCACTGTGCTAGCCCCCGGTTTTGAACCGGGGCAGCATATAAATCAGAGCATACCTGCGCATTTGTAGCACGCGCTGCCAATCGTAATGAATATAATCCGTTTAACGGTGATGAAGGTAACGGCTTCCGCTGTGTGGTGGACTACTAACCCGACATCAGCGGGAAAGCCAACAGGCACATCGCCTGTTGCCACACGGCGCTACCACTGCGCATCTCATCGAGCATCCCCACCAGTTCGTCTAAGTTGTCCGCGAAGACGTTCGCCGGGAGTGCCTTGTGCATTTTGATAATCGTATCCGCTCTTTCCGGGTATTGCATCACGCCAACAACCCAGTTTCCTAACGTAAACGGCGACATAGGCGAACTACTTACGCCATACCGCGCCTCAAGACCTGCCGCAAAATCCGGTAGGTGCGCCTCATATACCCGGCGGGCTTCCGGTAGCGCCGCTTCAAGCGCCTCAAGGTCTACGCTGTGTAAAGCATCAATATACTCTTGTGAGCGATAAGTTTGATGTGGAGAGCCTTTTAACATCTTTTCAATACTATTGGCGGGCAATCCCGTGTAAGTTGCTACGTCTTTAACATTCATTTCAAACCCCTTTTCCTTATCTCTAAATTAATTGTCCATCAATTATTATTTTATAACACAGTGGCATGTGTCATCATTCACTCATGACATTTGTCATGGCAATCTCAATAATTTACGTCTACCCCCCTGGGCAAATATGCGCTACCATAATTCGGTTACTGTTTAAGTGGTTTTTAAGGAGCACGCACGACGTGAGCGACAAAAAAGTCCGTGTAGCAATTATCGGGGTGGGCAACTGCGCATCCTCGCTCATCCAAGGGGTTCATTATTACCAAGATGCAGAGGATACCGACGAGATCCCTGGTATCATGCACAATAACTTGGGCGGCTACCGCATCCGCGATGTGGAATTCAGCGCAGCCATCGACATCGACGGGGATAAGGTCGGCAAAGACCTCGGCCAAGCCATCTTCAGCGGCCAGAACAACACCGTCAAATTTGCGGAAGTCCCACACCTGAACGTGAACGTTTCTCGCGGGATGACCCACGACGGCCTCGGCCCGTACCTGAGCAAAAAGATCACCAAGGCCGAAGGCAGCACCGACAACATCACCGAGTTACTGCGCGACACCAAGACCGATGTCGTCGTCAACTATCTGCCCGTCGGCAGCGAGCAAGCAACCAAGTGGTATGTCGAGCAAGTCCTCAATGCGGGCTGCGCTTTCGTCAACGCCATCCCGGTCTTCATCGCCCGCGAGAAGTACTGGCAAGAACGCTTCGCGGAGCGCGGCCTACCCGTCATCGGCGATGACATCAAGAGCCAAGTCGGGGCGACCATTGTTCACCGCGTCCTGACCAACCTGTTCAAGGATCGCGGCGTTAAGCTAGAGCGCACCAGCCAGTTGAACGTCGGCGGTAATATGGACTTCTACAACATGCTGGATCGCAACCGCCTAGAAAGCAAGAAGATCAGCAAGACCAACGCGGTTTCTAGCCAGCTTGACTTTGACATCGGCGAAGACAACATCCACATCGGCCCCAGCGACTATGTGCCCTGGCTGGAAGACCGTAAGTGGGCATACATTCGCATGGAAGGCCGCAGCTTTGGCGATGTGCCGCTCAACGTGGAACTGAAGCTGGAAGTGGTCGATAGCCCCAACAGCGCCGGGGTCATCATCGACGCGGTGCGTACCGCCAAGCTCGCGATGGATCGCGGCTTAAAAGGTGCCATCGAAGCGCCTAGCAGCTACTTCTTCAAGTCCCCGCCCATCCAACCGGATGACGCAACCGCCCGCGCTATGCTGGAAAATTACATCCGCGAAGAACCGTACATCTGGAAGGGCGCAGACCGCACACGCGGCACCGCCGCCCACGATCAATAGATCGTATCACAAAATAACCAAACCCCGGTTTTAAGCCGGGGTTTTTATCAAAACAAACGCTGGAATGCTATTGCCCCGCCACCTGCATCATTGATCGTTAAACATCGTTTTCTCGTTTCCTTCAGTTAATGCTACACTAGGAGATAGATTATACTGGAAAAAACAACGCGAGTTTTTGATGAAGACAACAAACGCCCTTATTGAGCGCATGTACGAAGTCAACACGGGCTACCAACAGCTAGAAATCTCTTTAGAAGACGACATCGGGCGCATTAAACCGGGGCAAACCGTCCTCGTGCAGACGACACCCAACATGCACCCCTATCTGCTCGATCACTGGTGGCCGGTCAACATTAAACGCGGCTTTTGGATCATCGAGCGCCCCATCAACGAAACCTATCAAATCGGCCAAGTGCTGACAGTCTTGGGCTTGGTCGGGCAACCGTATCGCTTCCGCCGTAACTTACGCAACGTGCTATTAGTCGCCTATAACACCCCACCCACCGCCCTCTTGATGACCATTCCCTGGTTATTGGGTAATAACATCAGTGTGACGATGGTCTTAACCGGGACATCCCGCCACTACACCACCAAACACATTGATGAACGAGTCGAAATTATCCTGGGCGAAGACGACTTCGCCTGGCCTAACCAGGTCATGAACGCAGGCTGGGCGGATCAAGTTTTCGTCACCGTCAGCGAAGAAGACGAACGCGAACACTTTGTAGAAGTCTATCAACGCTTTGAGGACATCCGCGCCACCATCGCCCCCAATTACCTGTTCGGCGTATTCCGGCCAACTTTGCCCTGCGGCAGTGGCGCATGTGGCGCTTGCTGGGCAGAAACCCGCAAGGGCGATAAGCTCGTCTGTGTGGATGGCCCCGCATTCGACTTAACCCAAATCATCAAACCCGTCACCGCGCGATAGAGAGGATGAATCATGGCAGTAGAAATCACCCGCACCGGCAAGACTAGCCTCATCCTGGAAACCCCGGTGATGAACGCCGCCGGGACGTTCGGCTTTGGCGCGACCTACAAAGAGATTATCAACATCGAGAAGATCGGCGCGATGGTCACCAACCCAGTCAGCTACGAGCCACGCCGGGCCGCACGCGGCACCCGCGTCGTCCCCCTGGAAGCCGCCATTTTGCTACACACGGGGCTACCCAACCCCGGCTTAAACAAAGTCCTGCGCCAGGAGCGTAACCTATGGGCCATGCTGCCCGTCCCGGTGATCGTCCACCTCATCGCCACCACCGACGACCAAGTACGCAAGGCCATCGCCCGCCTGGACGAAGAAGAGAGCGTCAATGCGATTGAACTCGGCCTACGCGATGATATGACATGGCAAGAGGCCGCCCGCCTCGTCAATAGCGCCGTGACCAAAACGGAAAAACCCGTGCTGGTGCGGTTGCCCGTTGGTGATGCCTTCGAGATTGCCGAACCCGTCGCGGATGCCGGAGCCAGCACGCTGGCTGTCGCCGCACCGCCACGTGGCACCGCCCGCGACCCGCGCACCGGCAAGCTCATCAGCGGGCGCATTTATGGCCCGGTCGTCAAGCCGATGGTGCTCAATATCGTCGGCCAGATCGCACGCCGCGTTGATATTCCCATCATCGGCGCTGGCGGCATCCATACCCCACAGGACGCACGCGACTATCTCGAAGCCGGGGCGGTCGCCGTGCAGGTGGATAGCGTCATCTGGCGCTCGCCGCCGGAGCTAGAGATCATCGCCCGCGACTTAGGCGGTTACATCGTCACCCGCGCATCGGACGCATTCCCCGACGAATGGCACCGGGGCATGGGCGACACAGAAAAAGAGTTGTTAGAGCAGATGCAACGCCGCAATGCAGACGCAGAGCAATAAACCTAACAATCTTGTGATGTACAGTCAAAATGGTAAATTTATTGATAGCTAACTGGTGTTAAACTCTTTTTAGATGTAGAGTGATAAATGACACAGCCGCGCTGTGTCATTTGTCTATCCAGTCATTAATCGTTTTATTCAACCGTCAGGTGATTCATGAGTCTACGGCGTAAGCTCATTATTCTGGTGTTCATCACCCTTGCTTTAGCCATCGGTTTTGTTTATATCGTCAGCCGTGCGATTTTACTTGATGGGTATCGTCAACTTGAAGAAGATGCCATCCAGCAAGATTTAACCCGTGCCCTCAACGTCATCAACACCCGCATAGATACCATTGCTACGGGTGCGTTCGATTATGCCCGCTGGGATGAAGCCTATGCTTTTGCCAATAGTGATAACCCCAGGTTCGCAGACGAATACTTACAACCCATCGTCTATGAAGACTTTGGCATTGATACCATGCTCGTGCTTAATGCCGAACAGACGGCCATATTCCAAGCCCAGTTACAAGATGGCACATTGGTCGATGTAGAGGACGATCTGCTGGCGTTCTTCACACAAGAGGCCATCATCGCCCGCCATGATGACCCCGCAAGTCGGGTTAGTGGCTTAATCGACACGCCGCAAGGGATCGCCATTATCGCCTCTATGCCCATACTCACCAATGATGGTAGTGGTCCCGTCGCCGGGACGTTCATCTGGGCAAATATCTTAGAAGCACGGACGATCAACGCCTTAGCGGAAGCCACCCAGCTAAACCTGACACTAACGCCAACTACCGAAACAATCCAACGCCAGCGCGATACCATCAACGCCAGCGCCCCTCTTATATCCATAACCGGGGATACCATCGGCACGATCCAAGTCAGCGCCCCGCGTGATATTTATCAGCAAGGACTCAACAGCCTCGCTATTTTGATCCTCACCTTAACCGTGATTGGCTTCATCTTGACCTTGCTCGGTGGTTATGTCATGGAACGCCTTGTCATCATGCCGCTGCGCCAGCTTAACGAAGTTTTGTTCAAGGTGCGCCAAGGGGACGGCCTTTCGCAGCGCGTCACTATCACACAAAACGACGAGATCGGCCAGCTTGCCACCAACATGAACGCCACCTTCGCCGCGCTGGAAAAAGCGGAAAACGCCCACACAGAGACAGAAGAACAACTGCGCCAAGCCAAAGAAGCCGCAGAAGCCGCCAACGCCGCTAAAGCCGTCTTCCTCGCTAATATGAGCCACGAACTGCGCACACCACTTAACGCTATTATCGGCTTCGTCAGTTTAATGATGATGAAGGACGAACTCAACGATAAAGATTACTATCGGTCGGAGCGTGTGCGCACCAATGCGGAAAATTTACTCCAAATTATTGATGACCTGCTCGCCATCAGCCGCATTGAAGCCGGGCGCATGGAGCTTATCGCGGAAGATGTCGCGCTCAAGACCACCGTTGACACACTGCTAGATGAAAAATATCAAGCGGAAGCCCAAGAAAAAGAGATTGCGCTATCCGTCAATATACCAGATGTCACCCTACACATTGACCCGGACGCGCTGCATAAAATAGTGGAAAATCTCATCTCCAACGCGATCAAATTCACAGACCAAGGCGGCACGATTGACATCAACGCGACGACCGAAGCGGATAACGTCATCATTGAGGTGAAGGACACCGGCATCGGCATCCCGCCGCACTTACACGCCGTCATCTTCGAGAGCTTCCGCATGGGTGACGACTCATCAACCCGCTCTTATGGCGGTACCGGCTTGGGCTTGGCGCTCGTGCATCAACTCTGTCAGTCCATAGGCGGGAGCATCAAGCTGCAAAGCACCGTTGGCGAAGGCAGCACGTTTATCGTAACCCTACCCGTATTAAAACAGGCCACCTAGACCTATGCGACCACGTATTCTTGTCATTGACGATCATCAAGACGGGGGCGAAGTGCTCGTCGATATGCTGGATTACAATGGATATAATGCAGACTTTGCCACCACTGCGGAAGGCGGCATGACCTTACTACGTCAATACGACTATCAAGCCGCTTTGATTGATCTCGCGTTGCCCGGCATGAACGGCTTCGAGATGGTGCAAGCCCTGCGCGAGCGCGGCAGCATCATGCCCTGTGTCGCATGTACGGCTTACCATGCGTCCAAAGTGCGCAAGGAGGCGCTCAACGCCGGGTTTGATGCTTACCTGACAAAGCCCGTCAGCCAAAAAGAGTTGGTCGCCGTGCTTAAGCAGGTACTTGCTAAATGAGCTTAACCGTCGTGGATTCCAGCCAATACTTTGTGCCATCTTTATAACGCCCCAAAAAGCCGTACATAATCAACTCGCGCCGCAGCAACGCCCAATCGCCAAATATCGCCCATTGATTGAGAACCGCGTTGACCTCTTTTTCGGTATAATCCCGCCCTTTTTCAAACTTGGAAGCCATATAAATGCGGATGGCGATTTGCTCATCCTCTTTCTTCTTGTGCGGCCAGTCTACCACGCGCCCTTTTTCGTCTAAATTCGGCACCAACAGCGGATCGTTAATCCGCTCGCGGATGTGGCCGATAGCCTCGCGTAGATCAGCGATAAACGCCTGGGGGTCGTCCGGCAACGCGGGCAACGCGAAGCGTTCTGCATAATGTGCATACGTATTATCCACAACGGTATATTCTGCTGAAGGCAAACCCGGCGTTAACCGAGCGCGATCTTCTTCAAACAACGCCCGCTCACCGGGGCGCATCGCGTCCAAGCTCGGCAAGTGACTACGGGCGATCAGATAAATGCTATCTTCGTGTAAAATCGCCTGCGAACGGCTAAACACTGCCACCGGTAAACCCAACGCTGACGGCGCATAATTGTTCGCCGCCTGACAATATGGACAATCTGGATCATATTTCTTTGGCATCGTTTTTTCTCTCCATAATGGTAACCACTCAGGTATGCTCTGATTTGCTTACTGCCCCGGTTCAAAACCGGGGGCTAGCACAGTGCCGCGCATGTATGCGCCGCCCGTAAACGGGCTAGTCAGCGCGAAAGATCAATTTTATACAGCCCGTTTACGGGCTTCCTA
>DAOTTT010000410.1:0-4442 GCA_034437635.1 Anaerolineae bacterium
CAATCAGCCAGCCTGCGAAAGGCTAGGGCAGGGAGCCATGACCCTGACCCAAACGCGGCGCATCATGCTGTAGCTGCAAGCCACCACCTCTGGTGGTGGTAGTTGACTAAACCATAATCGAATGCGTATTATAGACTGTTTCGAGTTTATTCACCCGCCGTCACGGGATGATAGTCATCCAAGATAGAACCACCGATGAACTCGCGTAATAGCGATGTATCCGGGATAAGTTCAAGCTGCTGCGGGTGCAAAGGCCGCACCCAGTTCAAAAACGATAACAAGCGTTTGGCCTCAATGTGTGGTGGGGTGCGCGGTTCCACTTGGAGCAG
Organism: Anaerolineae bacterium; assembly: GCA_034437635.1. Taxonomy (GTDB): domain Bacteria; phylum Chloroflexota; class Anaerolineae; order Aggregatilineales; family Phototrophicaceae; genus J038. The sequence continues at coordinate 330 of DAOTTT010000410.1, forward strand.
CAGCGGCTCCGCCAACGGCTTGAGCGCGGCCAGTTCAAACACCAATGCACTGTTAAACATGCTGTCGGCGTTCTCTTGGTACGGGAAGATATTACGCTTTTCGCCCCGGCGCACACTCCCCCAGCGTTCGAGCGTTTGCGTGGCGCTATAGCCCCGGCTGCGGGCATCGCGCACAATGCGCCGCAACAGACGCACGTCAGTTGTGGGCACGCGATTATGGCCGTCGATGTTAAGCTGCGTCAACGCGGAGACGTACACACGATGTATCAACGCCGCCGGGACATCCAGCGCTAGCGCCGGGTTCAAGCCATGAATGCCTTCAATAATCAAAATCTGGTTATCCGTCAATTGGGCTTCGCGCCAAGGCAACCGCTGCCCCGTGTGGAAGTCAAAGCGCGGTAAAGTCACCGTTTCGCCATTGGTCAACGCTAGCAAATGCTGGTTGAACAAGTTGAGATCAATCGCTTGTAGCGACTCAAAATCATATTCACCGTTTTCATCGCGGGGGGTCAACTCTCGGTTGACAAAGTAATTGTCCAATTCCAGCGTGAACGGGCGCAACCCATGCGCCAACAGTTGAATCGCCAAGCGTTTAGAAAACGTCGTCTTGCCCGATGACGACGGCCCGGCGATCAACACCAAGCGCGTGTCTTCTGAATTATTGCGTTGATAAATGGTGGATGCGATGTTGGCGACGTTCTGCTCATGCAGGGCTTCCGCCACTAGGATTGTCTCGTTCAGGCGTTTATCGGCATTCACGACACTGTTTAAGCGTCCGATGTCTTCAATATTCATGCGCCCTAGCCATTGGTCGGTCTGCTGGAAGACGCGGCCTAGCTTTTTATATGCACGGAGAGGCCGAAGTTCGGTCGGCGTTTCCTTACGCGGATATTGCAGGATAAAGCCGTCTTCTTCCACGCGGATGAGCTTAAAATGCCGCAAGTACCCGGTGGATGGCAGCATATAGCCGTAGTAGTAATCCTCACGGCCACGTAGATTATACAAGGTGAGCGTGGGGCGCGTGCGTTGCTCCAGCAAGCGCAGTTTATCGTCCTCTTGGCGCGCTGCGAAGATCTGCCGGATTTCGTCTAAGGAGGCCGACCGCTTGGTGATCGGATCGTCCGCCGCCACGATGTCGTACATATGCGCCTGGAGCCGCGTCAATTCCGCTTGGCTAAAGGGGAGCGCGTCCATGCGGCGGCAATAAAAGCCGCCATCCGGTACAGCATAGCGCACGCTAATCTGGCAACCCGGCCACAGTTCACCGGCAGCCGTCGCCAGCAGCAACACCAACGACCGGCGATAAATGCGCCCGCCATCACTGCTATTGAGCAAAATCGGCGATAGAGTGGCATCATGATGCAAAGGGTAAGTCAGTTCGCGCAATTCACCGTTGACCGCCACCCCCATCAGCGGCGCATCAAAGTTATCGTAAGCCACCAAGAATTCGCCCGTTGTGGTCCCCAGCGGGCCGCTCAAAACGGTATCATCTGGCAATGTGACCTGTACTGTATCACGCGGTTGCGTGCGTTGAATTGACATAATTTGTCGTCCTCGTGTAAAACATAATCATAAAAACGTTGTAAAGAAACACATAACAGCAACGATTCATGCTATAATGCGATTATTGGCGGAGCATAATGATGACTTATGACTGATCAAAATGAAAACAACCATGATAACCAAGACAAACCGCGTCGTCCAGATACCGCGATTTTGTCATCATCAAGCATAAAGTATCTGCGGCGTAAGACCAACGAACAATACGGAGATGGTATGTCGCTTTTGGGGAGCGAATACGAAATCATCCTTGTGATAAGGGGGATTGTCGAGCGCGTTCTACTCAAGGAGGATGAGGCCGTTACCCTGGGGCGCTCCGATGCTAACGCACGGGTGCGTGTCGGCGTAGACCTCACCCAGTACGGCGCGGTTGATCGCGGCGTATCCCGCGAGCATTGCCAACTCCATCTCAAGGACGGGAGTATCTACGTTTTAGACTTAGGCAGCACCAACGGCACATTCGTCGGCGGCAAGCAATTGGAGCCGAACAAACTCCACCCATTGCGCAAAGGCGAAGAACTGGTCTTGGGGCGCTTGCCAGTACAGGTCTTGTTCCGTTAGGGATGCCCGCACTATAATCGCATCCATTGACGACGCCACAAGCGAGGTAAAATGCCAATGGATGCTCAACAGTACCTCAAAGAAGTTTTAATCGACGAAGCGACACTCCAGCAGCGGGTTAAAGAACTCGGCCAGCGTATCTCCCAAGATTATGCCGATGCCGACAACTTGGTGCTGATTTGTATCCTCAAAGGCGGTGTGATGTTCCTTACCGATCTCACCCGCGCTATTGATGTCCCCCACGAGATCGACTTTATGGCCGTTTCCAGCTATGGTAAGGGCGTGCGCCAGTCCAGCAAGGCGGTGCGCATCGACATGGACTTAACCGCCGGACTCGCCGGTAAAAATGTACTCATCGTAGAAGACATCATCGACAGCGGCCACACGCTGGAATTTGTGCTGAAGATGCTCCAAGCCCGCGAACCGGCCAGCCTCAAGCTCTGCACATTATTGAACAAACAATCCCGGCGCGAGGTGGACATCTGGATTGATTACACCGGCTTTGAGATCGAAGATAAGTTCGTCTATGGCTACGGGCTTGACCTTGACGAAAAATTTCGCAACTTGCCGTTTATCGGCGTGGTCGATCTTGACGTGTTGGAGCAAAACCCCGTATGAGACAACCAGAACGCCCGCTGCGGTGGACAGACACCGTTCTTGATTTGCAAGACCTCATCAAAGATAGCCCGTTTACGGCGTATGTCGTCGGCGGGGCTGTGCGCGATGCCTATTTAGGCCGTCCCCTGCACGATATCGACCTGACCACACCCGATGATGCTATTCAACTAGCCAAATTCATCGCTAATGCGCTCAAGGGCCATTTTTACGTGATGGACAGCGAACGCGGCGTTAGCCGGGCGTTGGTAGATGGCCCCAACGGGCATTACGTAATCGACGTGGCCGGGTTTCGCGGTGAGGACATCCACGCCGACCTGATCGACCGCGACTTTACGTTTAACGCGATGGCTACCAGCTTAGACAACCTCACTATGCTCCTTGACCCGCTCAACGGTGAAGCGGATCTCAAAGCGAGGGTGCTGCGCGAATGCAGCCCGGCAGCATTCGCCAACGACCCCTTGCGTACCGTGCGGGCTGTGCGCATCAGCAGCCAGTTTAACGCCCGCATCGAACCGCAAACACTGGCAAACTTACGCGCCGCCCTGCCCCAACTCGGCACCATATCAGCGGAGCGCCTGCGCGATGAGTTCTTCAAGATGCTTGGCTTGCCACGCCCGATGACGGCCTTGCGCGTTGCTAGGGCGCTCGACATCTTAAACGCCATCCTGCCGGACGTACAAGATGACGCAACCTTGCTGGCCGTCGAGAAGATGAGCGGCATTCTGGCGACCATCAGCCCACGCCGTACCGATTTAACGGCGGCAGTATTTGACCTGGGCATGATCGTCATGTCGTTGGATACGTTCCGCGTTCAACTGCAAGCGCACATCGCGCATGTATGGCCGAACGAACGCGCACACGAGGCAATTTTGCTTTTAGCCACCTTGTTAGCGTTTAGCGATGACCCCAACGCGCATTTGCGCACACTCCGCTTGAGCAGTGATGAAATCCGGCGGGTTTTGAGCGCCGTCAATAATTACGCCGCCGTTTTTGAGATCAAAACGGACGACTTGAGCTTGCATCGCTTCTGGTATGAGCATATGGAACGCGGGGTCGATCATATTTTACTGGCGATGGCCGTTTACCTGGGCAAAATGGGGAGATCGCTCAAACAAGATGATTGGATCCAACGATTAGAGCACATCCAAACGGTGATTGCGGCGTACTACGTGCGCTATGATACAATCGTCAGCCCGCCCCCACTTATCAACGGCAACGCGCTTATGGATGCGCTTGATCTCAAACCGGGCAAGCAGATCGGCGATTTGCTTAAGATCATCCGCGAGGCACAGGTACTTGGGCAAGTATCCACGCAAGACGATGCGCTGGCCTTCGCCCGGTCACAATTGGATTAATGGCGGACGGCATTCTTGC
>DAOTTT010000411.1:0-1997 GCA_034437635.1 Anaerolineae bacterium
GCAAGAATGCCCGTTAATCGTGCGCCACCAAATGCTGCCGCGAACGTGTTAATCAACGTGATACCAATCTGCACTGTTGCTAGAAAACGATCGGGATTTTCGCTGAGTTCCAATGCTTTTTTTGCACTATTATTGCCCATCTTCGCTTTTGCTTCTAGGCGACTCCGCCGCGCAGAGACAATCGCAATTTCTGTACCTGCGAAAAAGCCATTCGCTAATGCAAGCAAAAAGATAATGAGTAATTCGCCGCCAATACTTGTCAGCATATGAGCATACCTTCGTTTAGCCACTGATGCGCTAAGGTTAACATATCGTCTGCGCTTGTATAATCCCCGTAACCCCATTAAGATGAAAATGTAACTTTGCTTAAAGTTCAGTGGATACGATGAATCAGCTTGGCTCGCGGTATAAAATCTTCCATTATTGTGTTGATGCACTTATCGTTATTGGCGCGTTGATGCTTGCTTCTTATCTACGTATTAGCGTTGATGTTGGTCTGGAAGGACCCAATTATGCATTTGAAACACCTTTATTTTTATTTGCCGTAACGCCGATTATCTGGTTTTTTGCTTTCCAACAAACGCAGGTTTACGAAGAAAACCACACGCTGCGGCACACACACAAAATCCGCCAGATTATCACAGGGAATATACTCGCCGGGTTGATCTTCCTGGGCTTGCTTTACTTAACGTATCGTGACTACTCGCGGTTGCAGTCGGTCTATTTCATCCTATTTGTGGTGTTCGGGACGTTATTTTACCGAGAATTATGGCGGGTGATCGCGCATGTGTTTCGCTTCGATGATGATTATCCTATTCTTATCATCGGGTATAACGCGAATGCGGCTGCATTGAGTCGTCAATTGGTGGAAAATAGACGTGCTCACTCACATCTTCGTTTTGTGGGCTTCTTGCAGTTTTTGGACGAAAAGACCCCGAAGCCGTTTACATTAGGCACGGTGTCGGATCTAATGACAGTGGTTCAAACACATCGCATTCGAGAGGTGGTTATCGCTTTTAAGTGGTACGATCATGATGTTTCCGAACAGATTTCGCGCATTGTGCGGCATTTGCAGGGTACGCCAACAAACATTCGCCTTGCGCCGGATTACTCCGACCTCGCATTATTTCGACAAACGACAGAGGACTTTGGCGGTGTGCCTTTAATCGGCCTACGAGAAACGATCTTCACACCATCGCAGGAGTTCGTTAAGCGTACATTTGATATTCTCATCGCGGGTGCAGCGTTAATCGTGACTGCACCACTCATGTTGTTGATTACGCTGCTCATCCGGCTTGACTCACCTGGTGCGGTTTTGTTCGGTCAATGTCGGGCAGGGCGGCATGGGCAACCCTTTACCATGTATAAGTTTCGCACGATGTATGCCGCCGTCGATCAACCCACATTTGATGAAACGGTCATCAATATTATCAAACGCCCGCATGATCCTCGTGTGACGCGGGTCGGGCGTTTTTTGCGGCGGACTAGTTTGGATGAGATGCCACAGTTGGTCAACGTATTACGCGGCGAGATGAGCATTGTTGGCCCCCGCCCGGAGATGCCGGAGCGCGTCGATCAATACGAATGGTGGCAACACAAACGCTTTGAAGTTCCCCAAGGTATGACAGGCTGGTGGCAGATTAACGGACGTGCAGATCGTCCGATGCACAAACATACAGAAGATGATCTTTACTACATCGAAAATTATTCATTATGGCTTGATATTCGTATTATCATGCAAACGGTTTTGGTTGTGATTACAGGCAAAGGCGCGTTTTAAACCCATTAAAACCACCTTTGACATTTGTCATATAATAATGCTGACACTCGCTCCTAGCTGATACACATGCCTCATATGATACTCATGTTAAATCATATTCGCATATCCGAATAGGTTTATACATGACAATACCAAATACAGGTCAACGACCACCCGATTTATCGGGTGGCTTGTAAAAGCCCATGTTGACCAGCCTTAGCCACTAAAACGTGGCTCC
>DAOTTT010000412.1:0-2318 GCA_034437635.1 Anaerolineae bacterium
CTGGCAACCGCCCTATGCCAACATGCCCCCGCTAGACCCGAATAGCACGTTTGGCAGGCGGCAACAGTGGCAGCCTCACGCACAAAATAACACGTTACCCGCGCCCTGCCGCCCTGGGACGGTCGCCGCCCGTAAGCTCTTGCTAGGCATGGATGGCTCTTATCTCTCCGGGTGGGAGGTCAAAGCCTTGCGTTTGACGCAATATGACCTTTACGGGCGCGTATCACGGAGCCAAGTGCTGGCCTCCCGCAGGATGATAAATAAGCTCGATCGGCTATCGCGCCGGGCGGATCGCCTGAACAACAAACAAATTGCGCGGCAGGTGCGGCCCATCGCCAAGCGGCTCGCCAAGCAATTCAAGAAGAACATCACCAAACGCAGCGCCATGCTCGCCATCGCCTTAGATCTGCGCTTAGAAGGCAGTCATGGCGAAGTCCGCATTATGTTTGAACTCTACGACTGCCCTAATGGGCGTATGAATCGGCTGGATTACTGGGAACCGGAAATGACCGTGCTCGGCAAAACCATCCACGAGAGCTATACATATACGATCTTCGGGCAATATGGCGGCGAAACGTACCGCCAATTCCGCAAACGTTTACCTAAAGATGTTGAGCAAATGCTGGCGGAATTCTTACAACTGATGACACCGCAACAGGCACAGCCACCGCAACCGATGCCCACACCATCCACGCAACCCACCATTGAAGCGCCGCCGGAGTCCTTGAGCAGCACGCAGCCCGCGCCTGCTTATAGCGATGGAGTGCAAACCGAAGCGCCCAAAACTGAACCCCGGCTTGATCCGGTTGGTGATGACGATGAGCCAGAAGAGGACTTTTCGTTATACGATTAGTCCAGCCCGACTTTTTCGATCAGGCGCAACGCTTCAAGCTGCATCTCCGCGCTACGACGGCCTAAGCTGGCAAGCTCCACGCTTGGATCGCGCCCGCTCAAGTGGCGGTCGGCTTGTGCCAAGCAGATAATGCCCCAGCGGATATTGCCGATGATCTCCCACCAATCGGCGGCGGCGCGGTCGATGGTGCGACCACTGGCCGCCTCATACGCTTGTATGAATCGCTCACGCGGGGACAAGCCCCCGGCGTGCAAGTGATAATTGCCAAAGCGCCAATCGCGCATACACAAATAGCCGATTTCCTCCGCAGGGTGCCCGATATGGCCGAATTCCCAATCAATGACGGCGGCGAGTCCGTTCTCGTCAATGAGCAGGTTACCGATGCGATAATCGCCATGAATGTATGTGAGCGTGTCATCGGTGGGGGCGTTGCGCTCTGCCCAGCGCAGCGCGAACTCAAATGCCGTGACATGAGCGCCTAGCCCATCCAGGATGCTATACGTCTCTTTGATGACATCTTGGGCGGCGGTTTGACCGGGAGCGGGGCGATGTAAAAAGTCGAACGTGTCATATGGGATGGTGTGGATTTTGGCGAGTTGCTCCGCGAGCTGCTCCGGCAGGATGGCGCGGGCGTGCTCTAGGCTTGGCTCTTTGATGACCTTACGCCCGATGCTGATGCCCTCGACAAAATCCATGAGGAAAAATGGCTCACCGAGTACAGACTCATCCGCACAGTGGAAGCGCATCCGGGCGACCTTGACCCCGGCATCATACGCCGCCTGCATAATGTCGAACTCTTGGCGGCGCGAGAGGGCTTTGTCGTGCATGGTGGTGGGTAAATCTTTGCGCAAGACCATTTTTTCAGTTGCATCGTCCAGGGTGAGCGTCACGGCGTAGCTATCCCGCGATGCGCCCCCGGCTAAAGGCTTCATCTCCTGGACTTTGGCGGTCTGCCCGGTTTGCTCTGTGAGGTAGTCTTCGAGTTTTACCTTTAAATCGTCTATACTTAGTGTCATAGATACAACCTTGTAAAAATTTTTCGGAGAAAAAATTATGGATTTTCGTTATTCCGACAACTTAATGCAGTTAAAAGAGCGCGTCAATCGCTTCGTGGAAGACGAAGTGATTCCGCTGGAAAAACATGCCCATGATAACCCAAATACGGGTTTGCCGCTGGAAATGCTGCACGATGTGCGGCAAAAGGCCAAGGATGCCAACCTGTGGGCACCCACCATGCCCCCAGAATTAGGCGGCCTGGGCTTGAACATCGAAGAATGGGTGCCCATCCTGGAAACCGCCGGGCGCAGCCTCATAGGGCCGCTGGCGCTCAACTGCTCCGCGCCGGATGAAGGCAATATGCACTTGCTCAATATGTACGCCGACGATGCCCAACGCGAAGAATATCTCGCGCCATTGGTGCACGGCGAAAAGTTCTCTTGCTTCGGCATGACCGAACCCGCGCCCG
>DAOTTT010000413.1:0-5881 GCA_034437635.1 Anaerolineae bacterium
TCGTGGTTTAGCTCGAACCAAATTTCTTCGTCCGCAGATGAGGCCACGCCGTACTCGGCCAGACCCATGTAACTCATGACGGTGAACAGACTTATGAGGGCGAACATACCGATGAGCGCCGGGCGGCGATCCGCATAGCGGCGGCTCGGGTTCAAGTCGATATACGGCCATACCATCAAGCCGACAAGGATAATCGTCGGGAAGATAATACCCCACAGCACCTTATCGCCGAGCTTTAATGCCCCCTGGATCCATAGGAAGTACCAAGGCGCTGTCGTGCCTTTCGGCGTGACTTGTGGATTAGCGTGGGACTCTAGTGGTGCATGGAAGAACCAGATCGACAGCAAGATAAGCACGAAGGTTGTGACACCAATCCACATAATTTCGCTGGTCATGGCATCCGGTATGAAGTACACACGCTTATCAAGCGGGACGCGCTTGGCGGTGTCTTCGCCAATGTTTTCCTTTTGTGGCGGCAAACTGTGGCCGTGAATGATAACTTTGTAGTAGTGAACGCCTGTAAAGATATACAGGATTGCCGGGACTGCGAGAACATGTAGCAAGTAGAAGCGCAATAAACCGTTCGCGCCGATGTCCGGCCCACCACGTAAGAGCAGGTTGAGGTTACTACCGACGACTTCCGGCGGTGCGGCTTCAACCATGGACGCGCCGATGGTCACAGCCCAGAGTGCTAACTGGTCCCAGGGGAGCAGGTAGCCACTAAAGCTCAAGAAGGCTGTGGCTACAAGTAGGATAACACCTGTAAACCACGTAAATTGCCTGGGTTTTTTATAACTTCCTGTAAAGTACGTCCTGAGCATATGGAGGACAACGATAAGCACCATCGCTTCCGCACCGAGGCGATGCAAGTCACGCATCAACTGGCCTAGCGGCACATTACTCAGGATGTTGATCATATTGCCATACGCCGCATCCGGGGAGGGCGTATACCAAATCATCAAGAAAATACCCGTAATGGTCTCAAAAACAACGAAATAAGTGGATAGCCACCCCAAACGGAATGTGGGGTAAAGCCCGGTCATGTCACGATGGAAGTAACTGGGGCGCATGTGCAGCCAGAAGCTATCCGCATGGGGTTGCAAGCGCGGGTTGGGGCGGCGGCTTGGTGCGTCGCCACGTAGCGCTTCGCGGATGTCCTGGATGTTCATACCGGCAGTAACACGTTCGACGACGTTATCAACGCCTTCGAACACCGCCCGTTTGAGTCCTTTGTCCTTCACGTCATCTAAGAATGACGGAAATGGGAGTATGGACATACGATCTCTCCTCTAAGCCAAAAAAGTCTTCGCTAACAATACAATTACGCACTTATATTGGGGCCGTTGATGCGGGAACCCGTGTCGATGCGAACTTGGGCGATCTCGCGCCCGTTTAACGGAATAGGTGATCCGTCGGCGGGTGTGATTTCTTCCTCACCATTGGTGAAGACGACAACCGCGTTAAAGCGATCCAGACCACGCGGCGCGGGGCCTTCGATGTACGCACCATCTAGCTCGAACTTCGAGCCATGGCATGGGCACTCGAACCGGAAGTTGTTCGCGTTCCAACCCGGTAAGCACCCCAAGTGTGTACACACTGCATACAACGCAAGGAAACCTTGGCCTGTGTTAGAAAGCCACAAACGCCCTTCTGGAATTTCTTCCGGGGCAGTGCCAGGGCTGGGGACTTCCTCACCTGCAAACGAGAAAGTACCGCCGAATTCGCCTTCCTTAAAGCGTGGTAGGGCAAACCAGACGATGCCAGCGGTAGCTTCGCCGAGCAACATCAAAATGGATGCCCCCCAAATATAATACAGAAATTCACGGCGACTTGGGCCAGGAACTTCAACCGCGACTTCTTGTTTTTGCGCCTTCTGGACAATGGCGCTCTTTCCTCTGGTGGCTGTTGCCATCACGTCCTCCGAACTAAAAAGGGACTGCTATTCTATCAACTTCAATACACACTAATAGAGCTATTACAATTTTCTTGATCTTGCCTTTTTTAATCATGTTAAATATATCACAAGGGCATAGGTGTGTCAAAATGCAAAGCACACCATTCCAATGTTTGTCATACTGTTTCAAAACTGCCTTTGCACAAGCCCCTGGCCTGATAGATAATAGGGATTATGGCAACTAACAAACTTTCTTATGGTCGTACAACTTGGATAGACATCGTCAAACCAACCCAGGCCGATGTCGAGGTCTTAGCCAACGCATATTCTTACATCCATCCGCTTAATTTGGAAGACTTGTTAAGTCCCATCGAGCGGCCTAAATTGGATGTGAGTGATGATTATCTGCTGGTCGTGTTGCACTTTCCACTTTGGGATGAACAAAGGCGATTGACGCGCCCGCGTGAAATTGACTTGATTTTAGGGCGGGGGTATATTATCACGATTCATGATGGCTCGCTCAACCCGATGCAAACGTTATGGCAAACATGCGAACAAAACGCCATCTTCCGCGAGCAACTTCTCGGCGGGGGGGCGAGCCACACCTTGTATGTCATTATTGACCGCTTGGTCGATTATATTTTACCCATTCTGCGTAAGGTTGAGGCTAATATCCGCCAGATTGAAGAAGATATTTTTGTCGAAGATGCGCGTGATGTGATCCGCGATATTACGCTAGCACGTCGGGATATTATCGCATTACAGCGTATTATCCGGCAGCAAGTGCCGGTTGTGGAGACTTTAGAACACAGCCAGCATCCGATTTTACATGAAGATTTGGAAGAATACTTCGGCGATATTCTCGATCACTTGTATCGTGCGCGGGATATTATAGATGAACATAGCGAGGTGATCTCCGGTTTGGCGGAGACAGCCGACACATTAGCGAGCCACCGTATTAATGAAGTGATGCGTATTCTCACCGTGATGTCCGTGATTATGCTGCCCCTGACACTAATTTCCAGTATCTATGGTATGAATGTCAGTCTTCCCTTCGATAGAAACCCAAATGCCTTTATAATCATATTGGTCATTATGGTAATGATGCTCGTTGGTATGTTGGTTTATTTTCGCAGAAGAAATTGGTTATGAAGAAACATTTGCTGCCGCCTGCGCAATATATTCGGACGCAAGACGCGCTTACAAAGCTAGCACAACATCTCAAAACGCAGGCTTTAATTGGCGTGGATACCGAGTCCAACAGCTCCCATGCCTATCAAGAGCATGTGTGCTTGATTCAAATTTCTACACGCAAGCAGGATTTTATCGTTGATCCGCTTGCTATTGAAGATATGCAAGCGTTGGACGACGTTTTCGCTGATGAGGCGATTGAGAAGGTCTTCCATGCGGCAGAGTATGACATCATTTGCCTTAAACGGGACTTTGGTTATGCCTTTAATAATATCTTTGACACGATGATGGCGGCGCGGTTATGTGGGCTATCGTTTTATGGCTTGCAAAACTTGCTAGAAGATTATCTTGGCATCAAGCAGGATAAAAGCCATCAGCTTGATAACTGGAAGCTCAGGCCATTGTCTAAGAGCAGTTTGCTTTATGCACAAAAAGACTCACATTATCTGCCACAACTACGCGACACCTTCATCAATATGCTGCGCAAGAACGGACAACTTGAAGAAGCCTATGAGCTGTTTGAAGAAATTACCTTGCTGCCCCCGGCAGAAGTACGTGAGTTTGATGAAGATGGCTTTTGGAAGTTAGGCCGTCCGAATCATCTAACGAGGCGGCAGATGCGCATTTTGCGCGAGTTATACGCCTTGCGCGATCAGATTGCGCGGCAACGTGATAATCCACCACTAAAAGTCTTTAGCAACAAGTTGCTGATCCGTTTATCGCGGCGGTCGCCCAAGAACATGCTTGAGCTTAAGCGCGTGCCGGGTTTTTCTGCACGGCAGGTGCGGCGCTTTGGCACTCATGTTTTGAAGGCGATCCGTAGGGGTAATCGAAATAAGCATCTGCCATCGCCACCACCACTACGCCGACCAGATCCGGTTGTATCTGATCGATATATCGCCTTGCATAATTGGCGCAAGGAACGGGCAATAGCGCGTGGCGTTGAATCTGATATTATTATCTCTAAACAAGCGCTTTGGGATTTAGCCTACCGTGCGCCGTTGAACCGCGAAGAAATGCGGACGATCAACGGTATAGGCCCCTGGAAGTTAGATCATTATGGCGATGAAATCTTAGAACTGCTTGATGGGATGCGAGAATTGGAGCGATAGATTATGTCTGTATTTGGGGATGATTGGCGTGATTGCCTCCGTGAGCAATATAAGTATGTGGTGCAGCAAGAGGATAACATCACTAAGCAATCATTGACGGATGTATTGAACAGTGTGGGCTTTTCCGAGCGGGAGTTAACCGAACTGGGTGTTGAGGCGACGATGCATGTCGATGATGTGCCGGAGGACTTTACGCCGGATCTGAACATTCTCCAAGCGGGACAGGGCTTTGTTGCACATCCCGCAGAGTGTCAATGTCCTAGTTGTGTGGATGTTAACTTATTGCCACATGATGAAGATGGCCAACCGATTGAGATGGAAGCGGAAGAACTTGAAGATCGTCTGCGCCATGCAGCGGAGCAAGAAGACGACGACAACCCGGCGCAACTTAGCCTTTTCTAGCTTATGCCCCTCAAAGATGATTTTTATTGGATGCGCCTTGCTTTAGATGAGGCGCGTCTTGCATTAAAGACCGATGATGTGCCCATTGGCGCGGTGGCCGTTCGTCAAGGGGGGGTAGTCGGGCGTGGGCATAATCAACGCGAAGCCGACCATGACCCGACAGCCCATGCGGAGGTTTTGGCGTTACGGCAGGCGGCACAAGCCTTGGGGCGGTGGCGCTTGGATGATGTAACGCTTTACTGTACGCTGGAACCCTGTTGTATGTGTGCGGGGGCGATGGTCTTGGCAAGACTGCCGCGTTTAGTCTATGCAGCGATTGATCTAAAAGCCGGTTGTGCGGGGAGTGTGCTGGACGTTTTGCGTCATTCAAAACTTAATCATCGGGTGGATGTGGATGTAGGGATTATGGCGGAAGAAGCCAGCCAGTTACTGACCACCTTCTTCCAGCAACTGCGCTAAGCTTAGCGTCGGCGTTTGGGCTTATTGCTGAGGAACTTTCGCCCGATGAAGATCAGTCCCATTGCGGTGACGGTAGCAATAACCAGGTTGATGACGACTAACTCCAGGCCGCTGGTGTTAGGCTCAAAGTTGAATAGGCCACTGGTGATAAATCCACCGATTACGGCACCGGCTAATCCCAACATAATATCGTTGATGAACAGCGCGTTGGTGGATCGCATAAAGTAGCGTGCTAAACCGCCTGCTAAAAAGCCGATGATGAGCCACCCGATACAAATAAAGGGGGCTTTGATGAGACCCTCGATAAAGTCAACAATACCATCCATGTTAAGTTCTCTTTCTTGAGCGTTTTGCATTGATTTTACATGCGTTTACGTAGATAGGCAAAACAGGGGATTTATCTCTAGGTGGTTTTGTTTTATCATATGGGTCGTCATTATGGAGAGGTGCCAGAGTGGACGATTGGGACTGTCTCGAAAACAGTTGTACTCTTACGGGTACCGTGGGTTCGAATCCCACCCTCTCCGCACGATTGGATGTTATCCGAACATCCTCCTGCATTGAAACCGATAGCGTCGCTGTCGGTTTTTTGATTCATAGATTATACTCAAATTCGTGTGTCAGCTACTCCGACAAGACCGTCCCAAGTGGACGGTTTTTTGATTAATGATGGGGTGCCCGCAGTTGTAACAACAGGTGCAGACCATCGTGCATAAAAATCACCCCTATGCGGAGTTAGTCAAATCCCTGGTGAGGGTGAAACCATGACCGACAGCACGCCGGATAACAGCAACCGCATCGCCTACGCATTGGGCTTGATCCC
>DAOTTT010000414.1:0-1603 GCA_034437635.1 Anaerolineae bacterium
ATCGCCGATCATGGCGACGTAGCGGTTTTTAGCGCGGAGTGTATCGACCAGCAATTCTTTTTGCTCCGGCGTGATGCGCCCGAACACCGTCACCTCATCCACAATCTTAGAGATGGCGACTTCATCCATCTCTGCGAGTTCTGCCCCGCTGACGACGCGAATATCTTTAGGCAGCCCGGCTTGACGTGCAAGCGCGGCGACGGTGTGCGGGTTATCCCCTGAGATGATCTTCAGGCTAATCTGCGCTTGCATGAACCCGGCGAGCGTCTCTTTAGCCTCCGGGCGCAGTTCATCGCTAAAACTGATGAGTGCATAAGGCGTGAGGTCGTCCGGCAGGATGATTTGTTCGTTATCGTCGTGTAAGGGGGCGGTCTTTGAGCTGTAAGCGACCAGTAACACCCGCAGGCCATCATCTGCCCAAGCATCCATTTTGTCTTGGCCGATGTCGGCATCAGGATTAGCGAGGTGTGGGCACACGAACTCCGGCGCACCGAGCATGTACGTTCCGGTGCGATCCGCATCATTGAAAACGAGGGCGCTGTATTTGCGGGCGGAAGAAAACGCGACTTCATCAATGGGTTTGCGTGGCGTGCCATCTAATCCATCTTTGAGCGCGTCGCTGGTGCGGTTCCCGGCGTTGGTGCTGCGGGCGTAATCGCCCATCGCTTCTTGTACGGCTTCCTCGTGCAAAGCGTAGAACTCATGCAACACAATGCGGTTAGCGGTAAGTGTGCCGGTTTTATCCAGGCACAGCACATCAACATTGCTCATAGATTCCACCGCGTTTGATTGTTGGATGAGCGCACCCCGGCCTGACATACGCAAGGACCCCATCGCGTAGGCGGTCGCGGTCATCAATACCAGCCCCGCCGGGACTAAGCCCGCGATCACGGCGGCAGATTGCACGGTCTGGATGGTCGAGACAGCCCGCACCGCGTAAGACGCGCCGTAGAGCAGGCCAAATACAGTGGCGATGAGCAACAGAATGCGCACCACAAAGTTAATATCGCGCTGCAAGGGCGTGCGGATGATGTTGAATTGCTTGGCGCTGGCCGTGAGCTTGTTGGCGAAGCTATCCGCGCCGACTTTCGTCGCTTCGTAGGTGGCGTTGCCTGTTACACAAAAACTGCCGGAAAACAACTCGTCGCCATCACGTTTGGTGACGAGATCGGACTCGCCCGTCAGCAAGGACTCATCAACATCAACCCGGCCATCTCCCCGTAAAACGCCGTCCACGACGATCTGATCGCCAGAGTTAATCACGATGTAATCACCAAGCACTAATTCGCTTGGGTCGATGGTCTTTTGTTGACTATTGCGGATGACGGTAGCTTGTGGGCGGGTGAGTAGGGCGATTTTATCGAGCTTGGCTTTTGCACGGAACTCTTGCACCACGCTGACGATGACGTTCATCAACACAACGCCGACACTGACGATGGCATCCCCCCATAGGCCAAGCAAAATCATAAATGCGCCGATGGAAAATAGCACAACGTTGATAAAGGTAAAGAGGTTGCTCTTAAGGATGTCCCAGTAAGTACGGCTGGTGTCGATGCTGACGTTGTTGCCTTCGCCACGCTTGCGGCGGGTGGTGGCTTCTTGT
>DAOTTT010000415.1:0-6987 GCA_034437635.1 Anaerolineae bacterium
TCTCTATCGTCAAATATATAGCCTCATTCATCGGGAATACGCAAGTTTTCACCCGATTTTTCAGACATTTCAGCCCATTTTCCCCACCCAAAAGATGTGGGTAACTGTGAAGCCTTTAGGCATGGGGTGATTTGACATAACGGCTAGCGAAGATGTTCAGCGAAGCCTATGCCGGTCTGGAGTCGCCGATTGTCCCGGTGAAGTCGCTAGAAGATGCCTATAACGCCATTGTCGCGCATCGATAAATCGTTATAATCCATCTGATGTCCGTTATGACCTTAAGACGACCTTATGTCGATATTGACTGCAAACAAACTCGCTAAATTTTACGGTGCGGAAGAAATTTTTAGTGATGTGACGGTAGACATTCCGCACAAGGCACGGATTGCCTTGGTTGGGCCTAATGGTGCTGGCAAAACAACCCTGTTACATTTGCTGACCGGGCAAGAAGCGCCCACTGAAGGCACCATTCACACGGCGAAGTCGGCGCAGGTTGGCTTTTTGCCGCAACGCCCGGAGCTAGTCGGCGATCATAGCTTGTGGGATGAGGTGCTGCACGCCTTTGACGACTTACGGGCGATGGAAGCCCGACTCAACGTATTAGAGCATGATATGGCAGATGCGGACAAACACGATGCCGCGCTCGTGGCTTATGGTCCACTCCAAGAAGAATTTGAGCGCCTTGGCGGTTATGTCTACGAAGTCCGTGCCCGTGCTGTATTGACGGGGGTTGGCTTCGAGCCAGATGACTATGATAAACGGTTGCCACAGCTTTCAGGCGGGCAAAAAACACGGGCGCTTTTGGCGCGGTTGTTGCTCGCGGAGCCGGAACTGCTGATATTGGACGAGCCGACGAATCACTTAGACATTTATGCGGTGGAATGGCTTGAAAGTTATCTCAAGGATTTTCCAGGGGCGGTGTTGGCTGTCAGCCATGATCGCTACTTTATGGATAGCTTCGCCAATGCTATCTGGGAGATGGAATGGGGCGGCGTTGAAGTCTACCGGGGCAATTACTCGCATTATGTTACACAACGCACCGAACGCCGCGAGCGTCTGCTTAAAGAATATGAGCAACAACAGGAATTTTTGGCTAAAGAGCAGGCATTCATCCGTAAGCATATGGGCAGCCGCTTAACCGCACAGGCTAAGGGCCGGCTCAAGCGGCTGGAGACGATGAAGAAACGCGGTAAGATTATCAACCAACCACGCGGCGAACGCAAAGACATGAACTTACGCCTGGATGCGGCCATGCGCAGCGGTGATAAAGTGTTGATGACGCATGATCTGTCTGTCGGGTATGATGAGCCGCTTTTCTCTGTGCCGGATATTACCCTGTATCGTGGGGAGACTGCCGCGCTCATCGGGCCGAACGGTGTAGGCAAAAGCACCCTGCTCAAGACGGTGATCGAGCAATTGCGGCCATTGGGCGGTAAGGTGCGCTTGGGGGCTTCCGTCAACTTGGGGTATTTTGCACAGGCACACGAACGCTTGAACGCGGTAAACACGCTTATTGATGAGATCACAATTGTTGAGGCGATGCCCATCAGCGAGGCGCGGAGTTATTTAGCGCAGTATTTGTTCACAGGTGAGGACGTTTTCCGCATGGTTGGGTCACTCAGTGGCGGGGAGCGTGGCCGCTTGGCTTTGGCCAAGCTCGCGCTCAGTGGGGCGAACCTGCTTCTACTAGATGAGCCGACCAATCACCTGGATATTGAAAGCCAAGAGGTTTTGCAGGAGGTGTTGGCCGACTTCAATGGGACGATTTTATTGGTCAGCCATGATCGCTATTTGATCGACGCATTGGCGACACAAATATGGTCGGCGCAACCGGGCGATTTGGCCGTTTTTAAGGGCACATATCGTGAATTCGTTGCGAGCCGCAACAATTCTCCTAAACCCCAAACGGAAAATCAATCCAACGGCAATGCAAAACCGACCGCCAAGCCCAAAAAGCACGGTCTTAACCCCTTCCAGCTTAAGAAGCGCATCGCGGAAGTTGAAGATCACATCCATGCGCTGGAAACACAATTAGAAGCCTTAGAATCATCTATCGCAGAAGCGAGCGCCGCCGGGGATGCGGACAAAGTGCGCGACTTGGGTGAGCAATATCAACAGGTCGAAAACGACCTTGAAGCAGCGATGACAGAATGGGAGATGCTGGCGGAATGAGTCCGATACGCGATCAAATAGCTGGGGCATTGTTTGGAATGGCCTTTGGTGATGCCCTTGGCCGGGAAACTGAATTCTTAGATTTTGAAGGCATCCGGCGGCGCTTTCCGCCGTCGGGGCCGGTTGAGCCGGACGGCGATCCGATTTTGGTGACGGATGATACGCAAATGGCCGTTGTCGTTGGGGAGGCGTTGATGGAAACGCCCTTGCCCTATGCGCCCCAAGCCCTGGCGGATAATTTACACAAACGCTTGATCGATTGGTACAACGATGTTGAAAATCACCGTGCACCAGGGAATACATGCTTAGAGAGCATCGAGCATTTGATGGAAGGCCAGCATTGGATGGATGCCACCGATATTAGCTCGAAAGGCTCCGGCGCGAATATGCGGGTGCAAACGGTCGGCTTGCTGAATATCGACCAGGGGCAACGGGCGAAGCTGGCACAGTTCCAGGCGGCGATGACCCATGCACACCCTACCGGGATGGTCGCTGCGGATTTAACCGCGTTTGTTATCGCCGATCTCGTCGCCGGGTTCAGCCCGTTTGATCTGCCGCGCCGCATACGTCAATATGCAGAGGATCAACGGCGTGTTTATCATAAAGATTGGTTGGGTGATTTGTGGCTACGAGCGTATATGATGCGCACACCGGAAGAATATATCGAGCATGGCTGGAGTGAGTGCATCGCTATACTGGATAAGCTGGATCATGCGTTGGTAGAGCGTAATGAGGACGGTGATCCCTGCGAGATTACGGGTAAAGGCTGGATTGCAGAAGAAGCCTTTGCGACAGGCTTATTGTGCTTTTTGCTCTTCCCGGATGATCCGGTACGGGCGATACGGCGGGCGGCTTTTAGCAGCGGCGACTCCGACACGATCGCTTGCATTACTGGGGCATTTGCGGGGGCGTATCATGGCATGATGCGTTGGCCGGAAGATTGGGTGAGGCGAATTGAATACCGTGATCGGCTGGATAAGCTGGCGGATTTCTTTACGGCACGTTGACGCTCAAAATAACAAGCGCCCCATATCACGTTGGGGCGCTTTTAGGATAAACCCGTATCAGTCATGATAATGTGGGTTCCGTTCTTGCTGGTCGCGGTTGGGCGATAGTTCCCACATATTGAGCTTATCGCGCAGCAACTTCTCCAGTGGTTCTTCGAGTTCAGGATGACGCTTTGTGCGTTCGTCTTTATCCTTAGCCAATCGGTTGAGTATCCAAAACATGAGTTTACTCCTGTTAAACGATAATTAAGATAGCGGTAGGGTCACAAGAGTTCAAGGTGTGTCCTTGAAAATGTTTGTGGTTTTTTTATCGCTATATAACAAGCATATGCGATTTTTATTGATTGATAAAGACAATGTGATCTATACTAACTATAGAAGTTTTCTATAGCTTGGGTGGTGATAAGCATGGAATTTGGTCAACTTGAGGCGTTTTTAATGGCGGAACGGTTAGGGAGTTTTACCCGTGCAGCGGAGGCGCTTGACCTCACACAACCGAGCGTAAGCGCCCGCATTACCGGCTTAGAGACGGAATTAGGCGGGACGCTATTTGAACGAAGGGGCCGTCGATTGCGTTTGACTCCCTTGGGGAAAACCTTCTTGCCCTATGCTGAGCGTACCTTGGCCGCTATCCATGATGGCACGCAAGCCGTGACGCGCTACCAAGAAGGCCGCTTGGGGCAAGTTTCAATCGCGTCGTTGGATACGTCCGCAATGTACTTCCTCACCGAGCCGATGAAGCGTTTTCGGCTGGAATATCCCTCCGTTGATTTTCAGATTATGTTTCGCAAGAACCCTAACATCGTGGAAGCGTTATATAGCGGCGATGTCAATTTGGGGATGATGGGTGCGCCCTTGTGGGATACCAACATCAAAATTTTGGCCCACTTCCAAGAGCGGGTGCGGGCTGTCGTCGCACCAGAGCATCCCTTAGCTTTATTGCAAAAGCAGCGCGGTAAGGTCACGCTGAAGGATGTGTATAACTACACTATTTACCGCGTAACGCTCAACCCCCGTGTGACGGCGTTGGTAGAAGGCATCGCCGAACAAGCGCGACCGGGTAGCGGCGGTGCGGTGATTTACATCCCTAGCATGATGGTGCGGCATTTGCTGCTGGAAGGCTCCGGCGTGGCCTTTTTGCCGGAGTACTTCTTGATGTCGCGGGTGACGCTCGGTCAATTGACATTTGTCGATGTGGTGGATTTGCCGATTGTCACCAATGAGACATTACTCGTCACTATGCGCGGACGTGAGCTTGATGAACCCTCACAGGCATTTGTGCGGATGATCCGCGCACAGTGGCGGCATATTTTAATCGCTAGTCGATGATGAGCAGCACTGTGGGGTCACTGGGGAGCGCGGCTTCTGCGTCTTCCTCTGTGATGGGGTCTTCGTCGGCGGGGGGGATGACCTCGAATGACCAGCCTTGCGGCAACCGGACTACGCCGATAAAGAGCAATAGCAGCGTTCCGGCGATCCCGGCTAATGCGCCGTTATAACGCACGTTATCCGCACGGCGCTTGACCATAAAGTGAATGTGCGCAGCGACCAAGCCCAGCGTCATCGTGAGGGTATGCTCCCAGCGATGCGCCAGGTCAAAGCCGCCGAGCACGACAAAGAGCAAAATCCCTAAGACCCACTGCACGCCGAATAAGCTACTCCAGATGGTGACGACGCGATGGGTGGTGTCGTCGTAAGGTTTGCGCTGTGCCAAGCGGACGATGAGCCAGCCTAAGGCGACAAAGGTCATCAGGACGACCAGCCAACGCAAGCCGGAATGGGCATAATACAGCATATCTTCCATAACATTGTTCCTTGTGATGTCGATTTCATGTTGGAATTGTAACTTGCGCATGGGGGCTGTCAACGCTGTTCTTGATGAGTAGATCATGCTATGATCGTAGCACAAGTGTTCAACTGAGAGGGTTTTATGGCAAAGGCACGGACAAAATACGTTTGTAGCAATTGCGGCAGGACGGCTCCGGCCATGTTAGGGCGTTGCCCACAATGCGGCAAGTTTAATACGATGCAAGCGACCGTTGAAGAAGCGCCTAACCGTAAGGCGGCCAAGCAAAACCGGCAACCGGTCGGCACGATGCGGGCGACGGCCAAGCGATTGCGGGAGATCAGCACGGAACAAGAAGACCGAATGCACGTTCCAGTAGCGGAATTCAACCGGGTGATGGGCGGCGGCATCGTCCCTGGCAGCATCGCGCTGATTGGTGGCGAACCGGGTATCGGCAAAAGTACGTTGTTGCTCCAAATTTCCGCGATTATGGCGAATGAAATTGGCTCTGTTTTGTATGTCAGCGGCGAGGAGTCCACCCGGCAGATTAAAATGCGTGCGGATCGCTTAAGCCTGGATGCGCCGGATCTCTATCTGCTAACGGAGACGAACTTAGGCAATATCATGGAGCAGGTCAACCAGATTGACCCCACTATTTTGATTATCGACTCCATCCAAACGGTATATGCGGAAGAACTCGATTCGTCGCCGGGGCTGGTGAGCCAAGTGCGGGAATGCGCATCACGCTTGCAGACGCTAGCCAAAACGACGGGCATCACGGTGTTTTTGATCGGCCATGTGACGAAAGAGGGCAACATCGCCGGGCCGCGTGTGCTGGAGCATATCGTGGATACGGTCTTGTACTTGGAAGGCGACCCGTTCCAGGCGTTCCGCTTGTTGCGTAGCGTCAAAAATCGCTTCGGCGCGACCAGCGAGGTCGGTGTCTTTGAGATGCAAGGTGCGGGTATGGTAGAAGTGCCGAACCCGTCGGAGGCGTTCTTGGCGGAGCGCGTGGTTAACGCGCCGGGGTCGTCCATTGCGGTGACGATGGAAGGTACACGACCTTTACTCGTGGAATTGCAGGCGCTCACCAGCCCGACGAGTTTTGGTAACCCACGCCGCACGCCCAACGGCGTGGATATTAACCGTTTACTGCTCATCAGTGCGGTATTGGGTAAGCGTGTGGGGCTTAAACTACATGAGCAGGATATTTTTATCAACGTGATCGGCGGGCTTAAAGTGACGGAACCCGCCGCAGACTTGGCGATGGCCTTGGCGATGGCTTCCAGTTACTTTGATCGCCCGATCCCGCCGGATGTGGTGATGATGGGTGAGATCGGGCTAAGTGGCGAAATCCGGGCGGTGAGTCAACTGGCGCTACGCCTAAACGAAGCAACTAAGATCGGCTTTAAACGCGCCATCATCCCGCGTATGCGGCGTAAAGTGGATGGTTTGCCGGAGGGGATGGAGTTGGTCACTGCCCGTAACCTCATCGAAGCGCTAGATGCCGTCATGCCCAAGTAGTGTGTCGCTTATAGAACCAACTCCGCCATGAGTCGCACGGCGTTGATGTCGTATGTCTGGACGTTCATGGTTGTCAGCGGGCTATCTTTCCACATTTGGATGCGATCTTTGATGCGATCCGCAGGGCCACACAATGCCACTTCATCGACCAATTCGTTGGGTACGGCCATCATTGCTTCGCCCTTTTTGCCATCCAAGTAAAGGTCTTGGATTTTGGTCGCCGCTTCTTCGTACCCAAAACGTACTGCAAGGTCAAAGTAGAAGTTTTTGCCGCGTGCGCCCATCCCGCCGATGTAAAGCGCCATCATGGGCTTGACCATGTTATAGGCGGTCTCTAAATCGTCATCCAAGGCGATGGTCACGTTAGCGGAGATGTCGAAGTCGTCCGGGCTTTTGCCGGACTTTGCGAAGCCGTCTTCCAGCATGGGCTTAAAAGTATCGTCAAAAGCGTTGGGGGCAAAGAAGATCGGCAGCCAACCGTCGGCAATCTCCGCAGTG
>DAOTTT010000416.1:0-2137 GCA_034437635.1 Anaerolineae bacterium
GTCGATGGCAGCACCGTTTTAACGGCATACGCGGCGGCTATGGCGGCGAAGGCGTTAAAACGGTGCTGCCATCGACCGCCCTGGCGAAGATTAGTTGTCGTCTCGTGCCTGACCAAGACCCGGAGCGTATCGCGCAGGCGGTAAAAACCACGCTGGAGCAACTCGCGCCGCCCACCGTGCGCGTCGATGTCCGTATTTTGGAGATGGGATCGCCCGGCATCCTCATCCCGGTGGATACACGCCCTATGCAAGCCGCGATCATCGCGTATGAAAAAGGCTGGGGCGTTAAGCCTATTCTCTCGCGTGAGGGCGGCAGCGTGCCGGTTGTCTCCGCGTTTCAAGCGCATCTGGACAGCGACTTGGTGCTAATGCCCTACGGCTATAAAGGAGGCCGCGCACATGGCCCCAATGAATACGCCGTGATTGATATGATCCATAAAGGCATCGCCACGACTTTACATTTTTACGAAAATTTACCTTCTTCTTAAAGCCTATGAAATAATTATGAAGCTCTGAAGGAGTTATGAACAAGCTGTAACGCCCAAATATGTTATCATCCGTTATAATATAGGTCATCGACATAAAGGATTTTGCAGATGTTATTGCGGCCATCACCTCAAAATAAACCGGTCTCTCTGTTTGCAACATGCATGGTAGATATGGTTTATCCCAACGTAGGCATTGCCACTGTCACGCTGCTCGACCACATCGGCGTTGACGTGAATTTCCCTATGGGGCAGACTTGCTGCGGCCAACCTGCGTTTAACGCGGGCTTTTGGGATGATGCACGCCCGGTAGCACGCCAATTCCTCAAGACCTTCGCTGAAGCCGATGTGATCGTCACCCCCTCCGGGAGTTGCGCCTCTATGGTGCAGCATTATTATCCGCAGTTGTTCGCGGATGACCCCAAATGGCATCCGATGGCGCTACGCGCCGCCAGCATCACCTGGGAACTAACCGAATATCTGGTCGATGGGTTGGGCATCGTGGATTTTGGCGCAAGCCTCCCGCCAACGCGGGTAGCGATGCACCATGCCTGTCATGGCCTGCGCTTATCCGGGTTGAAGTCCCAAGCGCGTCAATTAGCGGCCAGCATCGACGGGGTGACGCTGGTTGATATGGCCGATGCGGACACCTGCTGCGGCTTTGGTGGCCTTTTCGCCGTTAAAATGGCGGATGTCAGCGGGGCGATGCTCAAGGAGAAGGTCGAAGCTGTTACACAAGTCCCGGCGGATGTCGTCATCACCGGTGATTGTGGGTGTATGGCGCAGATCAACGGCGGCCTTAGCCGGGGCCAACACGCGCAACGTGTGATGCACATTGCGGACTTGATCGTGTCGGGTATGTAAAACATAGCACTCAGGGGCCGACCACCCTCTGAATGGTATCCATATAAAAAGCGAAGGAGATGAGTTGATGACCAATCAAAAAACCGGCTCTGTAAAATGCAAGGATTGCGGTTATATGAACCGCGTCGGTGTGATCTTCTGTGATAACTGCGGCGTACAGGTCAGCACAGGCTTACCGCCGCAGGGCATCCACACACGCGGCGCATCAGAAGACCTCATGAAGCTCGTGCGGCAGTTGGGGGATGAGCGCGTGCGCGAGACCCTGGAGGTTGACCAAGAAAATGACCCCAGTATTTACAGTACCGGCAGCAGCTTATTTTCAACCAATATGGCGCTGGAAATCTACCTTCTCGACGCACAAGATCGGATTAAGGTGCGCCCCTTTGAAGGGGTAGAAATGATCTTCGGGCGCGTAGACCCGGACTCGCACCATTACCCGGATATTGACCTGATGCCCTATGGCGGTTATCGCTTAGGCATCAGCCGTAAACATGCGGCTATCAACCGCGACCAAACCCGCTTGCTCATCCGCGACTTGGGGAGCAGCAATGGCACACAAGTCAACGGGGTGCGGCTCGCGCCGATGCAGTATCACACGTTGCACGACAAAGATAAAATTCTGATGGGCAGTTTGGGCTTACAAATTCATTTTGTCCCAGGGATGGAAGCGTAAGTATATCCCGCATCGGCTCAAAGCCGATGGCTACACAAACGCTTGTAAGCCCATAAATGGGCTGTGTACATACTGATTAGCCCGTTCACGGGCTTTTCGGTGAGCTAGTCCCCGG
>DAOTTT010000417.1:0-3081 GCA_034437635.1 Anaerolineae bacterium
ATGGAACCTACCTATTATCAAATTTTACAGGTCGAGCGTAACGCAACACCTGCACAAATTAAGCAAGCCTATCGTAAGCTGATGAAGTTGCATCATCCTGATCGGTTGGAATCCGCACGGACGCAAGCCGACACGGATATAGAGCGGCGCATCGTTGAGCGGCAAATCCGCGAGGCACAGCAGAACACGCAGCGCATCAACTTGGCCTATACGACTTTGATCGACGCGGAGAAGCGCCGCCGCTATGATGCGTCCTTGCCCAGTGCTGCACCAGCGTCGCCGCCGTCTTATCGCACATATCAACCGCAGTCACCCCCACAACCCCGCCCCCGGTCGCAGCCGGAGCAGCCGGAGTTTATGCGGCGCATCGGTATTTTTTTGTTCGTGCTGATGGCGCTGTTGTTGGTGTGTGAGCTATCGTTACGCGCATTCCCTGCGGAGCCGATCACCAGTAAGCGCGTGACCAGCGCCGACTTGACCGCCCGCGCTCAACCGACGTTTGACGCGCTGGACTTGCCCGACGAAACCACCGATGAGTCAACGGTGGCGGTGTATACACGGCTGGCGATGGCCGCGCTTGATGAAGAAGATTACGACGGCGCGATTGAAGACCTGTCTTTAGCGTTGTTCGTCGTGCCGGAAAGCGCAGGGCTTTATTATCTGCGCGGGGTAGCATACCGCAGCCGGGCGCGTGGCGTGACCGATGGTGACAACGACTTAGCCATTGCAGATTTTGGCCGTGCATTGGATTACAAACCAACCTACGCCGCTGCTTTGTATCAGCGTGGGTTGATCTACTATGACCGCTGGCGCATCTTCGGTGAGGAGGGCTACCGCCGCGCCGCGTTGAACGATCTCTCGCGGTTTTCCACGCTTGCGACAGATGTCAACATCAATTCTGTGCTGGCGATCATCACGCAGTTAGAGCGCAGCGCCCCCGCTGATGACCCATAGGCATGAGGTAGACAATTGTGAATCAGAGCATACCCTGAGTAGTTACTATATAGTTTGTTTACCTAAAACTCATAGTTTGATATAGTAGATGCATCGAAAAAAGGGGCTACTATGTCATCAAATGGATACCTAACACCGTATAATCAACAACCCGTTGACAGCCTATGCCATTATAACCTCACCGCCAAGACTATCCGTCAATTTATGTTTTTGTCCGGTACATACCAAGCTGTAGAGCACTTCGCGCAATTATGGCAGCAGCATGTCCCGGCACATTGGCGCAACCACAAACGCTTTGACGGCTATAATCGCCTATTATTCGATTTTACGCATGCCGATCATGTTTCTGTCGCATATCTGTATAAATCCATGCGTGAGCTTAACGCTCAACACCCAAATCAGCCACCCACATGGCAAGCCTTCTTACTTGCCATGAACCCAGCGTTGATCGCGCACTTAAAGACGCTCATGCGCACCTTATACGACACCTCATTGGTACAACACGCCTTTTTCTTGGAAGATGAGCGGTCGAGCGCGATGAACTGGTTACTTTCCCGTTAGATGAACGTTTTTATCGTCTATGCACATCCAGAGCCGAAGTCGTTTGACGCGGTGATGCGCGATTACACCATCGACACCTTGACGCAGGCCGGGCATATCGTAGATATTAGCGATCTGTATCAAATGCGCTTTAAGACCGTGAGCGATGTCGATGATTTTACGATGCCGCTTAACCCCTTGACGCTGGACATCAAAACTGAGCAAAAGCACGCCGCGGAAAACGGTACGTTTACACAGGACATCCTCGCGGAGCAGCGCAAGCTGCAATGGTGCGATGTGCTGATCCTGCAATTTCCGCTGTGGTGGTATGCTGTGCCAGCCATCATGAAAGGCTGGATCGACCGCGTGTTTGCCTATGGCTTCGCTTATGGGCGTGGGCGCAAGCTGGACGGCAAACGCGCTATGCTGGTGATGACCACTGGCGGCACGCCCGCGCCTTTCACATCGAACAAACAGCGCGTGCTGAGTGATATGCTGGATTACTTGCAGCGCGGCACGCTGGACTTCTGCGGCTTTGAGGTGCTACCGCCTTTTGCTGTATATGGCGCTGCGGACATCCACCCGGAGCAACGCGAGCAGGTATTATTACAATACGCCCAGATGCTGCGGGCGCTGGCCTACCTGCCGCCGATTGAGTTTCGGTAGGGGATGGCCGAAAACGCTGTTGCCCCATTCGCTGAGATATGCCACAATTAACGTAACTACTCAGCTAACGTGTATATTGCCCGCATCGGCTCAAAGCCGATGGCTACATTAAACGCTAGGAAGCCCGTAAACGGGCTTGTACAGCGCGAAAGATCATTTTATACAGCCCGTTTACGGGCTTTGCGGTGGACTAGCCCCCGGTTTTGAACCAGGGCAGCATATAAATCAGAGCATACCTGAGTAGTTACCAATTAACAGCATATCGTCGTAAACAGAATACAAGCATATGACCAAAATCTTCATCTCTTACCGCCGGGCGGATAGCCAGTACGTGACGGATATTGTGTATGAATACATGGCGCGTCACTTCGGCAAAGAAAACGTCTTTTTAGATGTCGGCAGCATCCCTTTTGGCGTGGACTTCCGCACCTATTTAAACGATCAAGTCGCCGCGCATGACGTGTTACTGGTCATCATCGGGCCGGATTGGGGGCGCATTATGCAAGAACGCGCCGGGCAAGCCAATGATTTTGTCCGCATTGAGATTGAGAGCGCCTTAAAGCAGGGCAAGCTCTTGATCCCCGTATTAGTCAAAAATGCGGAGATGCCCGACTTCCGCCAATTGCCGGAAAGCATCAGTGAATTGCAGTGGCGCAATAGCGCAACGGTCCGCCGCCAACCGGATTTAGAGAGCGATTGTAAGCATCTGGCTGATGGCATCAAGCAACATGCAGCAAGTGTAGGCTTTGGTAAACCCGCATCTACCCAACCCACCGCAAAGGACATCCTCCCTGCGCCCTTCGACTGGGTAGAAATCCCCGGCGGGCGCGGCACGATGAAAACCAATGGAAAAAACGTCACGCTGCAAATCCCCACAGAGACGTACTGGATGGGCAAGTACCCGGTGACGAACGCGCAGTT
>DAOTTT010000418.1:0-7496 GCA_034437635.1 Anaerolineae bacterium
TTCAACCCAAGAAGAAGCCGAAAGGCGGTGAACTGACACCCGAAGAGAAAGCGCAGAATGCGGCCATTTCCAGTGAACGGATCGGCGTTGAACATAGCATTGGCGGGGTGAGAAAACGCAAAGTAGCCACACCCAGATCAATGCCAATACCATGCTCATCCTACTGGCGGCGGCTTTGAGCAATGAATTTGATGAGTTATGGGAACAAGTCACTTAACTTGCCCCCAAGATAAAATACATCCCGCAAATTCGTACCATGAGGAACCCTCAACGTAACACGATTATCGTCTTCTAATATCGTTACTTGATGATTAATCGTCGTCATAAGTTAAATCCTCTAAAAACGCCTGTGCTTGCTTTTGAACCTGCTGCCGTTCTTCGTCATCCAAGTGACGCAACCCTAAAACGTTACGCCCAGAGCGTGGATTAGATCGCAGCGCATCCTCATGTGTGATGAGGAAATTCCAATAAAGATAGTTAAACGGGCACGCATCCTCACCTGTGCGCTTTTTGTGGTGAAAGTGACACCCTTTACAGTAATCGCTCATTTTGTTGATGTAATTGGCAGAGGCGATGTAAGGCTTGGTCGCTATCGTACCGCCATCAGCATTTAAGCCCATGCCGATGGCGTTAGGCTGCATCACCCAATCATAAGCGTCAATGTAAAAAGATTTAAACCAATCTGTCATCTTACGCGGGTTAATACCGGCCAAAAGCGCAAAGTTAGAAAGAAGCATCAAGCGTTCGATGTGATGCGAATATCCGGTCTGTTGCAGTCTATCCACAACGTGATGAATGCAATTCATCTTGGTATCGCCATCCCATAGCATCGTCGGGATGTTACGCTCGGCTGACCAATAATTGGCATCGGCTAATTGCGGCATTTGCCGCCAATAATGCCAGTACATATACTCCCGCCAGCCTAGCACCTGCCGCACAAACCCCTCCACAGAGTTGATGGGTGCCAGCCCTTGCGCATACGCATTGACAGCCGCCTCGATCATCTGCATCGGCTCCAACAGACCAATATTGACATAAGGCGACAGAACAGCATGAAACAATGTACCATTGCGCGTGGTCATCGCGTCTTCATACGCGCCGAAGTTCTCCAACCGAACAGCGATAAAGTCATCTAATGCCACTTGTGCCTGTTCATGCGTAACTGCAAGGTCAAAATCATCACATTGACCAATGCCACCCCACCCCACGACATCCGCCATAACGGACTGCGTGATAGCATCGGGTTCAAATGACGGTAAAGGCGGCAAGTCAATTTTTGGGGGCAGTGATTTACGGTTTTCTTTATCGTAGTTCCAAGCGCCACCGGTGGGCGTATCCGCGTCATCCATCAGGATGTTAAAGCGCCGCCGCATATCGCGGTAGAAGTACTCCATAACGGCGCGTTTTTCCGGCGGATGATCCGCATAGGGGTTATATTGTGCGATTAAAAACTGCGCGTTGCCGACCAAGACAACATCACAATACGCTTGTAATCGCTCACGCTGGAATTGCCGCCCGGTGTAGTCTGCCGCTTCCATCGTGTAGATTTTATCCGGCGCTGTCCGTTGGATATGGTCAGCAATTCCAGCGGGTAATGTCTCAGCATGGACATAATCCACCGTGTAGCCACATTCACGCAGATCATGCGCATAATGGCGCATGGCACTAAATAGCAAAACCAGTTTTTTACGATGATAAGAAAGTTTTTGCGCCCGTCGTCGGCCTTCGACCATCACTATGTGAATATTGTCTTTACCATGATCGGCCTCTGCTGCGGCGATTACCGGATGGGTCTTAAGCAGTTGGTCGCCTAAGACCCATACACTCACTGTCATGCTATCATCTCCTCAAAAATACCGTTAAAACATCAACAGCATGATGCATAGAGATGAGCACGCACTTAAGCGTTGGTCAGGGGTACCAGAAAACCGGCTTGATACAGATCATCAAGGTTGATATGCGGCACATCGACTTGGCGAAAACCATCAGGATAGGCCGCACATACCGCAACTACAGCCTCATCTTCGCGGTAATCGGCATAAAAATCATGGTAAATACGCTGCTCATCTGCCACAAAACACCAAGGCGCAAGCTGATAGCGCGTGTTTGCATCAAGTTGCGGATGCACATAAGCAAGTGGTGCGGATTTTTGTGCATTGAGGATAACCTCAGCATAATGGTCAAGTTGATGATCTATGCTGTAGTGTTGATGCAAGTAGGCTAACGTATCATCACTGGTGCGGCGGCCATCACCGATCACTTGTGCAGCGATGGCCGCCGCCGCCTCAACATCACCATAATTGACTTTATCAATTAAATGATCGGGCAATAGCTCGCGGTGTGTGCTGATGCGTGCCGCAATCGACGGCGTGCCACATCCCATCGACTCATAGACGGCATTCCCAAACGACTCGACAAAATTCCCCATAGATAACGTTACTGCACCCATCGAAAAATACTGCGGCATCAAGCCCTGTGGGATCCAGTCATGGAAAATAAAATACTCTTTAAGACCGCGTGTCTCAATATCAGCTAAAATTTGATCGTAAAATTCACGGAGATCTGCAGTCAATTGCAAATCCAACCAGCGCGGCGCTAACCCCACCACATGCTTGAGTCCATAGGTGTTAACCAACAAATCGACCACACGAATAGTATGCCGGATACCTTTAGATTCCTCTGGGCGGTGCGGATGCAGCACTAACGCCTGTTGAGTGAGATCAACGGGGATAATATCTAAAATTTCTTTTGGTGGCGTTGGCTGGAATTTCTGCCAATCCAAGCCATTGTGAATCACCTCGACCCGTGCATCAAACTGCGGGAAGAAACGCCCCATTGTGTGCAAAAAATACTGCCGCGAATAATCTGAGATGAGAACGAGCTTGGCACTCTGCGCCAAAAATCCGCCGATTAGCGTTTCTGGATACACGTTATCACGCAGACTCACCACAGTTGGCACATCTTGATAGACGTAGGGGAATAAAAATTCACCATCATGCATATAAAAGCGATCCGCCCGTGCCAGATAATCCCCGACATCCTGCACTGCCGCCGCCATATCATAAGCGGGTATAGCATACGGCTGTGGGAACGGTTGTTTAAAGCGCAAAATAGGATGTACTGTAACATTTTGCTGCCACTTGAACGCTTGCGTATTATCTACTGTGCGTGTACACAGGACGGTCACCGTATGCCCTAAACTGCCTAGGTGTATCGCTATATTCTGCAAGTGTTTAGGTGCGCCTCCCATCACTTGCCCAGAAAATAGCGGATTAATTGAAAACATTACAATATGCATGGCATCTCTCATCAGCTATCGTTACACTATACGTTTTAACCCAACAAGAAAGCAAATGCAATTGATGCCACCTTCCATTGAGCAACAAATTACTTTTATATATGCTACAGACTTAAACCGTTCTGCCGATTTTTATGAGCGTGTTATGGGTTTTTCACTCTGGTTGGATCAAGACAGTTGTCGCATCTATACCGTTGCGGAGTCTGGATTGATCGGTGTTTGTCAATCTAGCACAGAGTCTAAAGGACGCGCAGACGGCACAAGCGCACTCATTTTGACGATTGTCACGCCTGAAGTTGATGCGTGGTACGATTATTTACAACAACACGGGGTTCAGTTTGAAAAACCACCCCAGATCAACCAGAAGTACAACATCTATCACTGCTTTTTACGAGACCCTGACGGCTATCTAATCGAGATACAACGCTTCTTACACGATACAGATTAGAAGACAATGCACATCGCTGGAAATCCGCAAGGGTCGCTTTATAATGATCTTACAGTTTGTTATAGTAGGTTGGTGTATGGATTTAATACCACTGTTTCCACTCAATTTAGTGCTGTTCCCAGGGATGCCGCTCAACCTGCATATCTTTGAGGAACGTTATAAGCTTATGGTGAACGAGTGCATAGACGAGCGCAAACCGTTCGGTGTGGTTTTGATCGCCAACAAGGAAAATGACACATCCCGCCGTGCAGAGCCGCATCTCATCGGTTGCACTGCACATATCACACAAGTGCAACCCCTTAGCCAAGGACGGATGAATATCTCAGCCATAGGCCGTGAACGCTTTCAGGTCAAAGAACTGCATTACGATAAGCCCTATCTATCTGGCACAACTGCACTCTACCCGATGGATACGACCTTGACCGACAAAACACGTATTCAGGCCGGGAGCTTGCGCAATCGCTTACAACGGTATCTCAGCGTGTTACAAAAAGCCCGGCAAGTCAAGTTTGATGGCGCATTCTTACCCAAAACATCACAAGAACTGGCTTATCTAGCGGCTGTTCTATTGCAAGTTGAACCAGTAGAAAAGCAAAAGTTCCTTGCGGCCACAAGTTTAAGCGCACTCACCGAGGAATTGCTCGACATCTACCGCACAGAGGTCACATTACTCGAAGAACTGATAGAGCCACCGGACGACATCGACTTTAAAGGTGTCTTCTCACTTAATTAGATGCCGCTTGAGTTTGGCGATAAAGTCATATACCCTGTAGCGCAGTCTACACCAAACGAACTATGGGTTTATGCAGCGATCATTCTACTATCTGCTTTTAGCGGCAATCATTATTGTTGGCATGAGCATCCTCGCATGGATGACCGTGCAACATGATGCACTGGTTCAACTGCGCCTTGCTCATCAACTCCAGCAAGGTCATGGACTTGTTTATAACCCCCATGACTGGACGTTGCTCACGCTATCCCCGGCATGGCCTACATTCGTTGGGCTTTTGCCTCTATCATCCATAGATTCATCAGCCGTTATTTCCAGCATTATGTATCTCGTGTCTGCGGGGGTACTGTGGCGCATATTTAATGATGATTCACGTTTACGCCTAACGTTAGTTCTATGGGCATTTGCCGCGCCATTGTGGATGACATTCCGTACAGGGAGCAGCGCCGCATTTTTACTGAATGCAATCGCGCTCTGGTCAATTATGCAACATCAGGAGCGATTAGCTGGTTTGCTATCGGGCATTGCGGCGCTGTTCTATGTACCGGCGCTTGTGACGACGTTTATCTTCGGCATCTACGCCAAGCAAAGATTTTGGCAGTGGGCGTGGTTGCCGTTAGTAGCGTGGGCGCTCATCGCATGGGTGAGCTACGACGATTTATTCTTGCGCTTCAGCGTCACACCAGCCCACGTAGGCGATTACATTTTGCTTTTGGCCTTCGCCTGGATCATCATCAGTCGCCCAACAGAAGACCCGCTTTATTGGATTTTTGTCTTATGGGGTGTGGGCGATGTCGCTACCGCCCTGCTGACATCAGGCACACTCAACGCCTTGAGCAGCCCCGCCCTGGCATTTGCCATGACATATGGCATTGTTCACTGGATTATTGAACGATCATCCGGCATCAAAGCCGTTACAAGCATAGCCTGGATTACGTTTAGCCTAGTATTGATCCTGGGGCATCAGCAGGCTAATGAGCCTAATGAAGCACTATCCTTAGCTTATGGCGTGACAGAATTTGAGCGAAGCGACAGGCAATCTATACTGCATGATCGCAGTGAGGCGTACACCATAAATCATGATGCAGCCGTTTATCGCATTGGCGCAGAAACGTACAATCCCTGGATCAACGAACAGCAACAAGCCAATGATTTGGACTCCGTGATCGTCCGTTATGCACCGGACATTGTAGACACGACACAAACCCCAGTAGATTTTACCTCCCCTGGGTTGGCCGCACTGCAATACGAACAACAGAATGATGGGCATTGGCAGCGCACAGCATCTACTGGCACGTTTACCCCACGACAGACAATTAATTACGCCTATGGATTAGATATTCGCGCAACGCACGTCCAGCTTGACCGCGAGAACTTTAGTGCTGGCGAGACATTGCGCTTGGGCATCACTTGGGCGATCAACTTACAGCCCCCTGACGAACATCCTATGACGCTCAATATCAGCATATTGGATACCTTTCAAACGCCGGTAGTGACGATCTTTGACACGATGCCCG
Source organism: Anaerolineae bacterium (assembly GCA_034437635.1). Classification (GTDB taxonomy): domain Bacteria; phylum Chloroflexota; class Anaerolineae; order Aggregatilineales; family Phototrophicaceae; genus J038. Next base: position 5,994 of record DAOTTT010000418.1, read on the forward strand.
CCACAGCTTGGCAACGTTCAACATTCACGAGCTATCATGCTGTCGCATTACCAGACGATCTCGACCCAGGTGCTTATACCGTTAATGTCACGTTGGACTACCGCGCAGGCATTCTCGGCCAGCATAATTTAGTGCAACGCATCGCCCCATTTGACCCCACCCCTTACGCCAACACGCCCCCTATTGGTGACCTAGGCACAGTACAATTAGTTGATGCTGACATAGAGCAAGAAGACAATACGCTTATTACAACAACCGTTTGGCGCGTCAGCGAGAGTATCCCCGCTGATTACAGCCTATTTTTGCACCTCTCCACACAAGACGATCTCGCACCGCTAGCGCAAGGGGATGGTGCGCCCGTCAATGGACGTTATCCAACGTCAACATGGGAACCCGGCGCAATCATTATTGACACACGTCAGGTCAAGATCAACGACATCACAGCGGGGGAATATCAACTTAACGTTGGCTTTTTCTCGCCGGATTTGGGGCGTTTAGCCGGTAGTGATGGCGACTTTCTCACTTTTGCAAATGTCACGATCACAGCAGATAGCAGCAGCGCATCAATCCGCGAGTGAGCGAATGGACGGCAGCATTAAATCAGCAACGCGGCATGTCCATTCCGCATCATAATGCAGCGGGAAATCCGTGAAGTTTGCTAACGGCACAGCATCCCAAATATCCAAGTATATCCAGTTATTCGCGGTAGCACGCGCCGCCAAGAGCGCACGATATTCATCATAAATCCAGCGTGGATATAATTCGTTGTAACGCAGATCACTGTTTAGGCCGTCACTGATAAAAATTGGCTCATTGACGATGACAATCGGCAAATCAGCATGAGCTAAACCTGCATCAAGCACATCTAAAGCCAGATACTGCGCTAAATCAATGCCCGGTTGCAAATAATCACGGTTCGATATGCCGATGCTATCCGGCAAATTAGCAATTGGCGACCGAAAGAAAAGAGGATTTACATGGTCAATCTGCGTATTAGACCAGGCCACACCATATACCTGCAAGCGCAGCCAATCCGACAATGCCCGCCGCTGCCCGACAAGCGTATGATCGAGAAAATTCTTTTCTGGCGGGAGCAGTGCAGCATCAAGTGGGAGATCATACTGCGCGATAAGCTCACGCACACGGGGCGCGTTATCGGCCACAACAGGATGATCCAGTTGGTCATCCCGATAAATGCCTTCAAGCGTGGTCATCCATACGATAGCGTCGAGATTGTGTTCCAAGGCTGCATCGATAAGCAATAAATCTTTTGTCACATTTGTGCTCGGCAAGCCTAAATTGTAAGCGACAATAGCACGGCCATCGTCCATCTGCGCCCCTTGCGCGTTGATGCAAGCGTTAAACGTTTCGTCATTATCGAGTAGCCATCCCCACACACCGGAATCACCCACTATCCCGACGCGAAACGTATCATCAGAGCGAGGCGCAGCACTCAGGATGTGTGCGGCAAACATCGCTTCTAAATTAGCTAAGGTCAAGTTG
>DAOTTT010000419.1:0-11450 GCA_034437635.1 Anaerolineae bacterium
GTTGGCATCGTCATGATTAACAAAGCATCAGGCATCTTTAACTTCGCACATGGCGCGATGATGCTCGTCAGCGCGTTGATCTTCTACAGTTTCTTCACCACACCAACCGACAGCTTGAGCTATGTGGCTGTTGCTTTAATGGCGCTTGGCGTGGTCATTATGTATCTGAGCATGAACGATGTGCGCGACATTGCCAAACCACTAAGTTTGGGCTTTGGTCTAATTGTCGCTGTGCTGTTGTTTATAGGTATGACGATCGGCAGTAGTACCAACTCTCAACTAAGCGCCAATCTCAACAGTGCGGGAGAGTATAACATCGTCGTCACGCCATACGAAGAACTCACCCTGCCAGAAGGTGTGATGTTCCCAACGCCAGAGTCGTTTAGCGTTGATGTTACGATTAGCCCGGATGGTGGCGAAAGCATCACACGGAGATTTAGCGGAGGGCTGACACCCGATAGCCAAAGCGAGAGCTTTACGATCGACGTACCCGCCAACAGCGATGTCACCGTGACGGCCCTTTCTGGCAATTTCGATACGGTGTTAAGCCTGCAATCTACTGAGGGTGGCGAAATCGCTACTAACGATGATCGCAGCAGTCTTTACAGCTTTATCGCTGGCATCGCCCCTGATTTTTATAAGGGCAGCTTGGCCTCATTCGAGCTTTTCCGCGCTTTGATCGGTGGGCTTGTGGGCGCTGTGTTGCTAGGCTTGATGATCGAACGCTTTAGCATCCGGCCATTAGTCGGCCAGCCCGTGTTCACGCTCATCTTGATGACCTTAGCACTCGACGCGCTGTTTCGCGGTGTTAGCTTGATGATTTGGGGCAGTATCGACAAACCGCTATCTATCTTTGCGGGCATCTTCGAGCAACCCGGCCAAGAGAGCGAGGTATGGCGATTACCCTCTATTGTCCGCATTGATACATCCAGCATTATCGAAAGTCGCATTACCACCGTGAGCTTAGATACCCGGTTGATTATCGGCTTTGGTATCGCTCTGTTGATTTTCTTGGTGTTCGTGTTGTTCTTCCAATATACGAACGTAGGGCTTTCCATGCGGGCAACGTCAGAAAACCAAGTTCTGGCACAGTCAGTCGGGATGCGCGTCCGCGCCATTCTCGCGGCAGCCTGGGCGATTGCGGCGCTGTTAGCGTTGGCAGCAGGCGTACTCTATGGTAATGCCTCTAATGTTGGCCTCAGTATGCCACAGTTAGCGATCTTAGCCTTCCCTGCTGTGTTATTGGGCGGCCTAGAGTCAATAGGCGGGGCGCTCATCGGCGGCTTGATTATCGGCATCGTTCAAACATGGGCGGATACGCTATTTGGCAACGAAGCCGGGACACGACTCGCGCCGTATGTCATCTTGATGGTTGTTTTGATTATTCGGCCTGATGGTCTGTTCGGCCAGAAACGCATTGAACGCATATAAATTAAGGATACATCATGGCTGCTAATATTCGCCCATCGGGTGTATTTGACACCAGTTATGCACAAGACATTTCGATCAACCGCACATTGTGGGATCGGATTTCATCCAACGGCATCTTTGTGCTGTTGCTACTGCTGCCGCTGTTTTTACCCAGCGATTGGATCACGCTCATCACGAAGATTGCGATCTTCGCTATCGCAGTGCAAGGGTTAAACATCCTCTTAGGTTACACCGGGCAGATCTCACTTGGTCACGCGGCGTTTATGGCTGTCGGGGCGTATAGCTCCGGCATCTTCGTCCGAGAGCTAGGCTTTACCTTTTGGACAGCTCTACCAGCGGCGGCGTTATTTACCGGGTTTATTGGCTTATTGTTCGGTTTGCCCTCGTTGCGCGTCAAAGGATTTTACCTTGCAATGGCAACCCTCGCCGCGCAGTACATCATTATTTGGACAATTGAGAACCCCCTCACACCGCTGACGAACGGCGTTAACCCGCTGCCGCTTGAAGATTTTAAGCCGGTTTTCTTCGGCTCGACAGTCACTAAGGTCGGGTTATATTATGTTATCATCATCCTAGCGGTGTTCTTATTCTTGGCCGTCCGTAATCTAACGCGATCGCGTGTTGGCCGAGCGTTTATTTCCGTGCGTGATAACGACCTCGCAGCCGAATTGTTAGGCATCAACGTGTTTACATACAAGTTGCAAGCCTTCTTCATCAGTTCCATGTTCGCCGGGATCGCCGGGTGTTTGCTGGCTTTCACCGAGCAGACCGTTATCACCAGTCAATTCCCGCTGTTCATCTCTATTGAGTTATTAGCGATGTTGGTCATCGGCGGCGCGGGGTATTCCCTGGGGCCGTTGTTCGGCGTGGTCTTTGTCTTGTTGGTTAATCAGCGCATCGTACCGGAAATTCTCCCGGCGATTAGTGATTTTTTGACCAGCACATTGCCCTTTATCCCGCCGGAAAACATCCAAGGTGCGCTTACGCCGTTACTGTTCGGGTTGATCTTAGCGATTTTCTTGATCCTCGAACCGCGTGGTATGGCATACCGCTGGGAAATCCTAAAAATCTCGTGGAAAATCCGTCCCTATTCCTACTAAGGCATACACGGATAACCTAATCGCTCAAGAGACCATAAGGAGGGATTCGAGAGAGCGAGTGTATAAGCAACACAAAGTTAAATATCGTCTATTTTTAAATGAAAGGGTTTAAAACCAATGCGGAAATTAGCATTTTTAATTGTACTCGCGCTGATGGTTATCGCCGTCATGCCGGTTGCAGCACAAGACGAAGAAGGCGAAGGTCTGCCGGACTTTATCCAGCACACCGAATGTGAAGTTGATCTGACTGGCGAGACCGTCACCATTTATCACCTCGGCGACATCAGCAGCCCTGGCTATTCCCCGATCACACTACCGCTTGTAGCAGCCATTGACGATGCCATTGCTTACTATAATGCACGTGGTGGTGTCTGCGGTGCGGAATTTGCCCAGACCAACTTTGACACTGGCGGCGACCCGAACCGCACATCTGAGGGTTATGCACAGCTTTCGGCAGAAGCCCCCGATATGTTGGTGCTCTACTCCTCCGCAGACTCCGAACTGCTACGCCCGACGGTAATTGACGATGAACTTCCCGTCATCATCAGCGCCGGTTCAATCCCTGGTCTGTACGGTGAAGATGCGGACGATCCCGGTTGGATCTATGCGACTAACCCGCTCTATGCTGACCAGTTCGCTATGTTCTGCGACTTTGTCGCCTCCGACCCGGAGACCTTCCCCGATCCAGTCATCAGCTATGTTGGCTGGGGTGGCCCGGTAGCCGCTTTTGGCTTAGCTGCCTACACGGAAGACTCCGTTAGCTACTGTGAAGAAGCTGGCGTGACCGTCCTCGACGAAGCCCAGACCTTCCTGCCGACCGCAACCGCGACAGAAGTCAGCACGTTGGTTGAAAACGCGATCAACGATGGCGCAACCATCATCTATGTGAATGCTTTGGCGAGTGGTCCTGTTCGCGTTGCTGAAGCAATTGAACTCATCGGCTTTAGCGGTGAACTGGCTATCGGCTCCGTTAACTGGGGTATGGATACCTCTGTCATGCTGCTCTCCGCCGCTTCCTTGCGTGCATCCGACGGCCTGCCCGTCGTGGATGGCATCTATGGCTCCATGCCGTTCTTCTGGTACTCTGATGTTGAGCAACCGGGCATCCAACTGATGCTGGAACAAGCAGTCGCCAACGAGCGCGGCATCCAGACCATCAACATTTCCTACATCCTGGGTTGGACGCTGGTTGACCAGTACATGGAAATGTACATCCAAGCAGCGAACTCTCTTGCAGCAGAAGGTGACCTGACAGATGCCAGTGAGATCATGGAAGCCATTGATGGCGTTCTGATGAAGGACATTCTGGAAAACCTGAGCTATGAGCCACTTGGCCTGTTCCCGATCGACTTCAAGAATGGTAATACCCGCGCCGCGACTGAAAACCGCATCGTTCAGATGGTGCTAAACTCCCCAGAAATCACGGGGCCGCCGCTCCTGACGCAAGTTTACCCTGAAGAAGGCGGGTTCTTGACCGTACCGGATACCGTCGGCCTGTTGGCTTCCATGATGGGTGACATGATGGAAGAGGAAAGCGACGAATAAAACGCCCTCCAGGTGAGTTTTCGGTGGGGTGGCCTCAGTCACCCCACCTTCCCGCACAGACAACGGAAGCAAGAAATAATGCTTAGTGTAAACAATATTGAAGTCATTTATAACAGCGTGATCCTGGTTTTACGTGGCGTTTCGTTCCAAGTGAAGCCGGGGCAAGTTGTCTCTTTGCTTGGCCCCAATGGTGCCGGTAAATCGACGACGCTCAAAGCTATCAGCGGTTTGCTCAAAGAAGAATTGGGCGAAATCTCGCGTGGAAACATCACCTGGCATGATGAACGTATTGATGGTAACAATGCAGAAGACATTGTGCGTCAAGGCATCATCCAGGTTATTGAAGGCCGTCCGTTATTCCAGCACTTAACAGTGGAAGAAAATCTGCATACAGGTGCAATGGCCCATGAAGGCGGTCGTCATTTTAAGGACGACGTGGAGATGGTTTATAACTACTTCCCGCGTCTACGGGATATGCGGCGGCGCGTCAGCGGCTATTTAAGCGGTGGCGAAGGCCAAATGCTTGTTATTGGACGGGCGCTTATGGGGCATCCGAAGCTCTTGATGCTCGATGAACCATCTCTAGGGTTAGCGCCAATGTTGGTAAAGGAAATTTTTCACATCATCCGGGAGATTAAAGACAGAACCGATATTTCCGTGCTGATCGTTGAGCAGAACGCCCGTGCCGCATTAGAGCTAGCGGACTATGGCTATGTGATGGAAAATGGCCGCATCGTGCTGGATGGCCCCGCTGCACAATTGCGCGAGAACGAAGATATTAAAGAGTTTTATCTCGGCCTGAATACATCCGGTGAGCGCAAGAGTTACCGCGATGTTAAGCATTACAAACGCCGTAAACGTTGGCTCGGATAATACGCAACAAAAGAGCGCACATGCCGCCCATCGTGCGCTTTTTATTTTAATCAATCCTATTAAAAAATTAATGTACAAACATAATAAGGGATAAACACTCGTGAGTTATGATGATAAAATCCGCGATTTAATCGCACATGCGTATGCCAATGCCCCCGCAATCAAGACATTGCTTGATGATGCCGGGGTTGCCCCTGGCGACATCCAAGGTGTGGCGGATCTACCAAAATTGCCGATCACACGCAAGGATGATCTCGTTGCCATCCACCAAGCGAACCCGCCTTTTGGTGGCTTCCTGGCGGTAGACCCGGATACCCTACCCCGCATTTACATTTCACCGGGGCCGATCTTCGACCCGCAACCACCCAACCCGGACAACAGCGAAGGCGCTCTCGCAGCGTTTAAGTACGTAGGTTTCGGCAAGGGCGACCGCGTGCTGAATACGTTCATGTATCACTTGACCCCTGCCGGGTTATTGTTGGATGAAGGCTTGCGGGCTGTAGGTGCAACAGTAATTCCATCCGGGCCAGGTAACACGGAGCTTCAAATCCAGATGATGCAGGCGCTCCAGGTGACAGGATTTGTAGGCCAGCCGAGCTATCTCATGACGATCTTGGATACATGCGTCGATATGGGCATCCCTAAAGAAGCCGTTCCCATCAAAAAGGCGCTGTTTTCCGCAGAACCGTATACCCCATCGCAACAAGCTCGCTTTGAAGACGAATACGGCATGAAAACGACCTCTGCCTATGGGACTGCCGACTTGGGGTTACTTGGTTATACACAAACTGGCGTGCAAGGCTTCTGCTTGATGGATACGACCTACATGGAAATCGTTGATCCTGAAACGGGCGAGCAAGTTGCGCCAGGCGAAACCGGGGAAATCGTCGTCACGACATTCAACAAAGCGTATCCGCTGGTACGCTTCGGCACGGGTGACTTGGGCGCGATTGCGCCAGAGAGCCAATGCGAAGGCCAGCAGCAGCTACTCGGCTTGTTCGGGCGCAGCGGTGAGGCGATCAAGGTACGCGGGATGTTCTTACATCCGAATCAACTGATGGCGGCCAAGATGCAATTCCCACAGATTAAAAACATGCAGGCCATCATCACCCGGCCAGAAAACAAAGATGTGGTCACAGTTCATATTGAGCTAAAAGACGGCACAGAAGCCGGTGATCTAGCCGATCAGATCAAGGCGTTAGCCCAAAGCGCCATCCGCCTACGCATTGATGACGTGCAATTTGTCGATAGCATCAAACCGGGATCGCGCAAAGTTAAAGACGAGCGCACCTGGGACTAAACCAAGGCAGTCCAACCGGAGTTGACGTATAACCCGCATATGCTTTAGGCTATGCGGGTATTTTGCATTGGAGTTGACCATGAACAGACCCGCTTGGATTGCCTTTTGGTTGGTTGCATTCGTCTGGGGTTCATCATTTTTGCTTATTCGCATCGGCGTAGAAGATATTCCAGCGACACAGCTTGTATTTTTCCGTACAGGGATTGCCGCTATCTTTCTCAATATCACGTTGTTTGCAACGGGTAAACGCTGGCCGCGTGATTGGCAAACCTTACGCTCACTCGCCATTATTGGCGTTGGCAACGCTGCCATTCCGTATACGTTGATCTCTTTAGGCGAGCAGAACATTAGCAGCGGTATGGCTGCTGTGCTCCAAGCGACCGCATCACTTTTTACGTTGATTATCGCGCACTTTGCCTTTGCCGATGAGCGCATCACGCGCAAGAAGATCGTCGGCTTGTTAATCGGCTTCTCCGGCGTGATCGTCCTATCAAGCGAGTCCATCGACTCGGACGGCTTAAACGTGGATATGCTGCTTGGTCAGCTTGCCATCGTCGGCGCATCCTTGTTTTATGCGATCTTCATCAGCTACAGTCGCAAGGTGATTAACCGTGACATTGCACCGATGACCGTTGCCGCAACCACGTTTGTAGCCGCGACGATATGTGCTGCCGTGTTTATGATGTTGGAGCCATTACTCGGTGGGCGGGCAGCCATTAACCCGGCGGAACTACCGTCAAAAGCCTTGCTTGCGGCTATCGGCCTGGGCTTTGTCAACACCTATATTGCCTATATGTTCTTTTACTTCATCATTCAGCAGCTTGGGGCGTTCCGTGCGTCGATGGTGACATATGTCGTGCCTGTGGTCGGGTTGATCTTAGGATGGCTGGTTCTACAAGAAGAAGTCACGGCGTTTATGCTGGTCGGCGCGTTGATGATCTTCACCGGGATTGGCATCATCAACTTGAACTTACGCACCTTAATTCGCCCTCGTCCGCAACCCACATCAACGGTATCATCTTAAGCATGGGAAAATGGATCAGCTATTGGATTGTCACCCTGATTTTCGGATCAGGGTTTTTACTTATCAATATCGCCTCTAAGCAAGTTACGGCGCTAGAGCTAACCGTCATGCGGACATGCATCGCAGCAGGCGTATTATATGTGTTGATGCGTGCTAATGGACTCAGTCTACCGCAAGATTATCGCAGCAAACGCGCCTTGTTCATCTTGGGCATTATCAATTACACCATCCCGTTTACACTGTTAGCCTGGGCACAGCAACAAGGCGTAAACAGTGGGTTGAGCGGCGTACTCATCGCCATGAATCCATTGTTTACGGCATCTTTAGCACACTTTGCCTTTAATGATGAACGCATGACAACGATCCGATTTATCGGGGTTGTTTTAGGCTTAATCGGCGTTGGCATACTGGCTAGCAAAGAATTGAGTAGTGATGCTGTGAACACCGCTTTTGTCGGGCAGATGGCGGTGATTTTGGCCGCACTGAGCTTTGCCAGCAGCAATATCTATTCACGGTTTATCATGGGCGATGAGCGCATTACGCCGATTATCGTCGGCGCAGGGTCCAATATCGGCAGCGCCATCGTGACGCTTGCACTGTGGGGTTTGGTCGTCGTCATGGGCGGAGGAGTCACCGCACCAAGCAGCATACAGACTGACGGTTGGATCGCCATTTTGATCTTAGCGTTGGTTCATTCGGTCGTGCCCTCTGTGTTGACCAAGGTCGTCATCCGCGCACTGGGTGCAACGGTTTTATCCACCACACAATACCTTGTGCCGATCATCGCGCTCGTTTTGGGTGCAATCTTCCTTGATGAAACGATTGATACCCGTGTTTTGATCGGCACGGTTGTTATTTTAAGCGGTGTGGCCTTCGCCAACTTTGGCGAACACGCTATCCGGGCGGTTCTGCGGCCTGCTCGCTCGGCTGAATAAGCAATTGATAGTCGCCGGAAGCACTGTCTTCAAACCCGGCGACTTCAATCACCAAGGTCATGGGCTGTAACTCCACGCTCAGTAACGCCGAGTTCGGCGTGCCTCCGCGTGGATCATCATCATTGCTCAGTACGGGCGGCGCTTGAGGGTCAATGTATACATTGAGAACGGTATCCAAAGAGCGGCTTTCATCGCTCAGGATGATGTCATATAACCCCACACGCGGCACATCGACCGTATAGCGGACGCGCTCACCTAAAGACAAACGCCCTACAGCAGGCACGCCTAGCCGCAGCATACCGCCGGAAATTTGCGCAGATTGTTGTTTTTCGTCCAAGTGGGCAATAGCCGCATTGAGGAGTACATCATCTTCTGCGAATACGGTCACCTCATTAACGGGTACGCGCACCGTCGGCACAACACCCTGCCCCTCTAAGCGGATAGTGCCATCTGCCGCTAAAGCGCGTGTAATCGTGAATTGCATATACACGTTATCCGGCATAAAAACGGGTGTCACGCTCCCGCCTAAGCCTGCCGTTGGGTGATGCCCGATGATCGCGGCGCGGTCGTCTAAGGTCATATTGTAGGCGAAGTATTCGCAAGCACTCGCGCAGGCCGGGCCAACGATCATAGCGATGTCCCCGGCATAATGACGACCATCCACCGGAATAGGTAATTGCTCCTCACGCAGCGGATCAACGATAAACCCGCCAACATCTTCATAATAGCGGGCGATATTGCCTATCGTCAGCGGTTCATCGAAAAAATAAGCGGCCATTTGATGATATAGATTGTATCCGCCACTGTTCCAGCGCATGTCAATAATCAAGCCGGGCGCATCCTCCGCATTGAGCGTATCAATCATCCACTCCCACAAGCGCAGCATCAGCACCGGGTCTTGGGCGAAGCTATTTATCCGCACATAACCGTAACCACTCGGTAATAAGCGAAACTCTACCGGGAGCGCGTCCGCTGACGCTGCACCGCGTTCAATGGACGATAAATCCCAACTCGCCCGCTCTGGGATCGCCGTCAGCGTTACCGTCTGCTGGGTGGCGCTCCCCGGCGCTTGGACCGTCAGCGTCACGTCTTCGCCAACGGCAAAGCGCGTTGCATATCGCACTTGCTGCAATCGTAGGCTATGCGCGGTACTAAACGGCGCAGACCATACGCGCACAGCATCCAGCACAGCATTTATAGGTTGTCCTTTAAGGGCGATAATTTCAGTGCGCGGCACAATGCCCGCAGCGGGGCTATCCGGCAAAACATGCTGCACAATCACCCGGCCATCGTCTAGCAGCGCCCACGTCATGCCCAAGCCGCCATCGGTCGCTTCTAGGTAGCGGTTATCAGTGCGGGGCAAGATCGCGTTGACATGCCCATCAGGGATTTCCCAGATGAAATTTTGTAGCGCCCATTGATAAGCTGCCGCATCCTTGTTGTCTGTCGCCTCTTGGAACAAGGGCGCATAAGTCGTGTAGAGCGCGTCAAAATCGACATTTTTCTGATCCGTGAAGGCGTATTCACGACGCATCTGCGCGATGAGCGCATCAAAGGCTTCAGCATAACTCAGCAGGCTATAATCCGCTGGTTGCAGGGTTTGCTCACGCTCAATCAGATTGACATCAATCAATGGATCACGTTTAAACGTAAAAGGTGATGTCTCTAAATCAACGACACTATATCCCGGCTCAACCATCACAATCGGATCGTCATCCGTAAACAGAAGCCCATCAGCGCCGAAACCCGACGGGAAGCCCTGCGCCTCATCAGGCGACCAGATAAGCACCTGCCCCCCCGTGATCTCGTAGCGGTTATCAAAGTCTGTGCCCCGGCGCGTAGAAGTAAATCCAGCGGAATACTCTCGTTGATCGTCCCAATAGGTATCACCGAACATATCAACCACGACATCAACATGCATGAGTGCGATGCCTGCATCGGCTTCGCCGTCATTATCGACATCACGCTGTTGTGCGGCGGGTACAATCGGCAGATGAATTTGGTAACGAAACGGCGATAGGAGCGGATCGGTCAACACCTGGCCGAGATGCTGCCCGGATAGCGGCAACGTATAATCCGGGTCGGGCAAACGTTGCGGGCGTTGCGTCTGGTCGATGAAATGCGAGCGATCCACGAGCATAACGGTGACATTAGGCGCACCGAAATCTGCAAGAAAGCCTACAGTATAATTAACTCGCCCTTCTATGATCTGTACGCCTATTTCTTGGGCTTGGCTAACGCTGACCAGCAAAGCACAGATCGTCAAGCAAAGCCAGCGCATCATTTAAAGACTACAGTTTTATTGTTATACACCAATACGCGATTATGCAGATGCCACCAGACCGCACGCGCCAAAACCGTCTTCTCTAAATCACGGCCTTTGCGCACCATCTCCATGACGGGATCACGGTGATCGACCCGCGCCACATCCTGCTCAATAATCGGCCCTGCGTCAAGTTCTGGTGTGACATAGTGGCTCGTCGCGCCGATAATCTTCACGCCGCGATCATAGGCTTGATGATAAGGTTTTGCTCCAGGGAAAGCAGGCAAAAACGAATGATGAATGTTGATAATTTGATTGGGAAATTCGCTCACAAAACCATCAGTGAGAATTTGCATGTAACGTGCCAACACTAAAAAGTCCGCTTGATATTCTTTAACAAGTGCGACCTGTGCCTGTTCTTGCTCGGCTTTATTCTCTTTATTGACGGAAAAGAAATGAAACGGTATATCAAACTTGTCCGCGATGTGTTTTAAGGTGGGATGATTACTGATAATCAGCGGAATATCTACGCGCATCTCGCCAGATTGCCAACGCGAGAGCAAGTCATAAAGGCAGTGATCTTGCTTGGATACGAAAAGCACCATACGCTTCACTTCATCGGAAAAATGCAAGCGCCAGGTCATCTGGTATTGCTCAGCTAAAGGCGCAAAGCTCGGCGCGATCTTCTCTTTTTCAATTTCAAACTGGCTGATGTCCCATTCCACCCGCATAAAGAAGATGTTCTGTTCGGTATCAACATGTTGATCAAGATGGAGAATATTGCCATTGCGCCTAAAAATAAAATCTGTAATAGCGGCGACCAGACCGTGACGATCTGGACTAGAAATGAGAAGCGTTGCGGATGAAGACACGTTCAGCCTTTCGTTGTCATGTAAATAAGCTTATTGTAGCCGACGAATGCTGAATCAAAAAGAAGAAGTGAGGTTGGCAGTGGCCTACTCTCCCACACCGTCTCCAG
>DAOTTT010000420.1:0-4622 GCA_034437635.1 Anaerolineae bacterium
CGGCCAATATCATTGATGAAAATTACCCGCCTAATCCAGTCGATCCTTATCAGCGGAGTAAATTCCAGGGCGAACAGATCGCACTACAAGCCTATAAAGATCATGGCTTGCCGGTGGTTGTGTTGCGGCCTGGGGCGTTCTATGGGCCGTTGGGGTCATATGCTTTTAATCGTCTGTTTTTCCGGGATCCAATGCGTGGGATCATCATGCAGATTAACGGCGGGCGGTATATCATCTTCCCGGCGTATATTGCGGATGTCGTGCAAGGGATCTTCTTGGCGATGGAGCGCGGGCAGGATGGTGAAGTCTATAATATCTCCGGTGACTGGATAGCGCATAAAGAAGCCTTTGACATCATCTGCGAAGAGGCTAATATCCGTTGGCCGCGTGCGAACATCCCTGGTTGGATGGGCATCTGGACATCGCGCGTTTTAGAGGTTTTCTCTCAGTTGACCGGGCGCGAACCGTTTTGGCCTATTAACTTGCGCTCTTATGTGTACAATAATTGGCGTGTCTCCAACGATAAAGCACGGCAAGAACTCGGTTTCGTGCCGACAGAGTTCCGCAAAGGTGCAAAACGGACGATCGCATGGTATCGTGCAGGTCGCCCGGATATGATCCCAGAAATTGAGTGCAACTAAAGATGGCCTTTGATACAGCAAAAATTTATGTGCGCAGTGGTGATGGCGGCGATGGCTTAGTGAGCTTCCGCCGTGAGAAGTATGTGCCGCGTGGCGGTCCCTCCGGTGGAGATGGCGGAGCTGGTGGTGATGTCATCATGCGTGTAAACCCCAAGATCAGTACGTTGGGTTATTTCTACAAAAAAGTGCACTTCAAAGCGTGGCATGGTAAGGGTGGCGGTAGCGCCAATAAGACCGGTGCCAGCGGTAAGGCGCTATACATTGACGTACCGCCCGGCACCGTGATCCGTGATGCGGAAACGAACGAATTGTTGGGCGATCTGGTCAAGCCATTTGAGGAAATCGTGATTGTGCGTGGTGGGCGCGGCGGACGCGGTAATGCGCGTTTTGTCAGTTCGTCTAACCAAGCACCACGCCTAGCCGAAAAGGGCGAGCCGGGCGTTGAGCGGTGGTTACAGCTTGAACTCAAGCTCATCGCTGATGTGGGCTTAGTCGGCGTGCCGAATGCGGGTAAATCAACCTTGCTTTCCGTTGTGAGCAATGCCAAGCCCAAAACAGCAGATTATCCGTTTACGACGCTAGAGCCGAATTTAGGCGTTGTGCGTTATGATACTGAAGACCTTGTGTTTGCCGATATTCCCGGTTTGATCGAAGGGGCGCATATGGGCGTTGGGCTGGGGCATAGCTTCCTGCGGCATGTGCAACGGACGAAATTACTCGTCCATGTGCTAGATGGATCGAGTGATAATGTGATGGCGGATTATAGCCAGATCAACACGGAGCTTGCGCTCTATGATGAGCGATTGCGTGATCGTCCGCAGATTGTCGTGTTTAATAAGATGGACTTGCCCGATGCCCAGATTTTATGGGAATTGGCCGAGCCAGAATTTGAAAAACTCGGTATTAAAGTGCTGCCGATTTCCGCTGCTACACAGATGAAGATCCGTGAGCTAAAGCAGAAGGTGCTCCAGGTAATCGCGCAATTACCGCAAGAAGTGGTCAAAGAAACAGTCGATGAATTACCGGTCTACGAGCTTGAAGAAGAAGACGTGACGTTTGAAATCCAACGTGCAGATGGCGGCTATCGCGTCTCTGGTAAACGTATTGAACGTGCTGCTGCTATGACTTATTGGGATTATGACGAAGCAGTTTCGCGCTTTCAAAATATCCTCGAAACGTTGGGCATTACCAAGGCACTTGAAGATGCCGGTGTGCAAGTGGGCGATACTGTCTATATCGGCGATCATGAACTAGAATGGTCAGAATAACCCCTGCTTAACGAAATTGAGGATAATATGCCGGAGCGCATCGGGCTACTAGGTGGGACGTTCGACCCGCCACACTATGCTCATTTGATCCTAGCACAACATGCTTATGAAGAATTGAATCTTGATCGTGTACTATTTATCCCTGCCGGGCAACCCGTCCACAAATCACAGCGTACACCGATCCATCATCGGTTGAATATGCTGTTGCTTGCCCTGGATGGCGATCAGCATTTTGAACTATCCCGTGTTGAAATTGAGCGACCAGGCCCTCACTACACGGTGGATACAATCGAGTTTATTCAAAAACAAAACCCTGACGCGGAGTTGTTTTTTATCATGGGCGGGGATGTGTACCGTGATCTTCCGAATTGGGATCGCCCCCGTAAGATGTTCCATTCTGCACAATTAGCCGTCGCGGTGATGCGTCGTCCGGGCTTTGGCAACCCCGATTTCAGCTTGGATATGCACCGCGAAGCGATCCCTGAATTGGAACAACATGCGGTTCTCTTGACATCGCCGCTTGTGGAATTTTCATCGACTGATATAGTGGATCGACTTTCCCAGGGGCGTAGCGTGCGCTATATGGTGCCGGATGCCGTCCTGGATTATATTCGTGAACATCAATTGTATTAAGTGAGGAGCCGTTATGCGACGCTTCCTTGTGTTTCTTCTAATGCTAATGGTTTTGGGCACGCAAGCACAAGCCACACAGACACAGCAAGACCCCGTACCAACCTTAGTCCCGCCGACCCCACTACCGTTTAACGCGGATATGTCAACTACTACACAACTGACGCAATCAGCGATTGTGCGCATCCGAGAGTCCAGCATTTTAAACGTGGGTATTCTGGCGAATGAACCGCCATTTGGTGAATTCACCATCCGGGGGACGTTCTCCGGTTTTGATGCGGATTTAGCCAATAAGATCGCTTCAACATGGGGCGTGAACACGAATTTTGTGCAGGTCACGCGCCAACCTGATCGTTTGGAGTCTATGCTGCGTGATGGTAGCGTTGATATTATCATTGCGGCGCAGGTGCATCATCGCGTCAGTAATGCGATCATGGCCTTCAGCGATAGCTATTACATCGGGCAAAAGTCGATGCTGGTACGCGCTGATGACGCTGCCGAAAATCCCGGTGATTTGGCTGGGCGGCCTGTGGGTGTTGTGCTAGCGATGCATGCCCAAGAAGCCTTACAACGTTGGAATGCGCTTAACGGTGATACCGTTGAAGTCGTCACCTATCTAACGCTTGATCAAGCCTATGTCGCACTCATTGATGGTGATATTGATGGCGTAGTGGATAGCACGCACCGTCTTAAGCAAATTTCATCACAACAGAGTGAGTCCTTCCGTATTTTGGAAGAACCCGTTGAGATCGAACCCTACGCGATCGGCTTTTTGGCACAAGATGACGCGCTACGGGATGTGCTCAACCGCACATTGCACTATCTTACCGCTACCGGTGGGATGAACGAAATCCAACTGGTGCATTTCCCTGGTGTGCCCTATGACGACATCATCGTGTGGCCGGGCCTGGCGGAAGAACCGCCTCGTCTAGCGGATTACACCGGCGAATTACGGGCACCAGAACAAAGCGTGTTAGAACGTGTGCAAGCGGGCGGCGTGTTGCGTATCGCGGGCTTATACGGTGTGACTGCTGGTAGTAATGCGCCGCCTAGCGAGCAAAATATGGACATTTTGCATCGTCGGCTGATCGACGAAATGGTCGCACGCTGGGGCGTGACGGTGGAATACATTCCTGACT
Organism: Anaerolineae bacterium; assembly: GCA_034437635.1. Lineage (GTDB taxonomy): Bacteria > Chloroflexota > Anaerolineae > Aggregatilineales > Phototrophicaceae > J038. The sequence goes on from DAOTTT010000420.1 coordinate 3,679, forward strand.
CGGTTGGTAATACGGCGCTGGATTTGGTGATTAATGGGCAAGCGGATATTGCCGTTGGCGTAGAACCCCACTGGGAACGCGCCGACCAAGTTGATTTTACCAATTATTATGTGCTGCATGGTAACCGCTTGTTGGTGCGCGAGTCGAGCGAGATTGATAGCTTCTTTGACCTTGGCGGCGAGACAATACTTGTGCCTTTCACCCAACCGGAAGCGGCAAGTGAAGCAGTCGCCATCGCAGAGACTGTCAACGCGCCGATTGATATATCGCAGCAACGCGAGTCTGACTTAGGCTTTGTGATGCTCAATGACGGCGAATTGGATGCGCGAGCGGCCTTTGCGGATAGTATCCGACTTCTTCCGCACATCCGCGCAAACCCGGATGCGTTTAAGCTGACGACACGCGAACTCCGCGAACAAGGTTGGTATTCGCCATCCTACATTGATAACCAAGATTATGGCCCACGTCTGATGGTGATGGCCGTGCCGTATAACGATCGTGCCTTTTATCTGCTGTTGGAATATACCATGCAAGAGTTAATCCGAGAGGGTACCTTGCAGGATTGGGTCACGCCGCTGATGTTGGAGGCGGACATCCCGCAGTATGAAGTATGGCCGGGGCCGAGCTTTTACGCGGGGCTTAACCTCAGCGGAAGATAGGCTTCGGATTAGACTTGATTTACAAAGATCATCATCTGTTTTATACTTTTATTGTGAATTGTATCACAAAAATATAGAGGATTGTAGTCAACGACCACCCGCTGAAGCGGGTGGCTTGCGGGAAACCGTAAGCCCATGTTGACCAGCCTCAGCCATGCCGAAGGGCAAGGGCTAAGTTACGGGCGAATACATAGGCACGTCGGGGTGACGCTCCAGCTCCGACCACTGCGGTCAGTGGTTAAACAGTCTGAGGGTCTAAGGCAGTGCTGCTGGCAAGAAACCGCC
>DAOTTT010000421.1:0-6516 GCA_034437635.1 Anaerolineae bacterium
AGAAACTAGAAAAGATGCTAGCGGTTGTCATATCCATATAGCTAGACTGCAACCGCCATAAAATGGATTGCATCCCCTCCTGTGACATGATGAGCCAAAAAATAAAGGTAATAAAGGCGGTTATCCCTCCCCAACGCACTGTCATGGAAGGGAGTTGACTCAGATTGTGGTGTCGAGCATATCGGGTTTTAGCGCAATAGAGGGGGTCTTGGTACAGGGTGTTGGATTTTGGGATGAGAAAGTTGCGCATCGGATCGTCCTAGGGTGGCAGCAGAATCGCCAGCATGTTATTGGCCCAACTGGTATAAGCTGTTGGCTCATCTACAAGGCGTTGAATAAACGGGCGTGCTGCATCGACTTGGCCGACATTAAGCAACGTCCTCGCTTTGTAATATAAAGCCTCGGCGTTATTGGGGTCAATTGAGAGCGCATAATCAATCTCAGCGATGCCTTCATCAAGGTTGCCATTGTTGTAAAGTTGCCAACCGATCCCGGCGATGAGGCTGGGATCTTCGGGCATATCCTGCCGTAAATTGCGCAGGTTGTCTAATGTACCATAGCCGGAGTTGATGTAAAAACTTGCGAGTAAGCTGGCATAACGGGGGTCATTGTCGGAGATGTCAACCGCCATTGTCAGCCAATGCTCGGCAGATTCGTATTGAAAGAGCAGTTCGTGGGCTTTGCCCATTTCTGCATAGAGCGCGGGGTTTTCCGGCTGTAACAACACAGCACGCGAAAATTCTTGTAGGCTGGCTTTGTAATCGTCGTTGCGGCGCAAATACAAGCCGTTGAGATACGCCACTGTCGGGTTACGCTGGCCGCGCAATAAGCCTTGTTGCATCCAATAGCTGCTGCGTTCATCTTGTGCTTGCCGGAGGATAGCGACATAAGCATAGGCTTCTGCTTTGCCAGTGAAGGCCGCCGCATAATGTAGGGCGTATTCTGCCAATTGCCGTTGATCGTATTGCATCAGCACTTGGCCGATCTGCAAGGGATAACGGTTATCGCGTGTGTCGCCATCCATCACAGCAAGTAGATCGTTACACAGGGAGGCGTATGTCAGGTTTTGCGCAGCGATCTCCAAGGCGGGACGTGCCCGCAGCGGGTCGCGTGCGGATAAAATTAGGCCCATGTAGTAGTAGGCGGTGGTGTTCGTGGGCGCTTGGATCAAAATCTGGGCGAAGGTGTCATAGGCGGCTGTCCACTCTTCTAACCGGATATAAGCGCGGCCCAGGCGTTCTAACCGGGCAGCGTCTTGTGTGTTGGCTGCTTCCCAATGCGCGATCATGGCGGGTGTATTGTCCATGCGTTCGTATAGATCGCCTGCTTGTTGATGCAAGTCTGTCGTCCAGCCTGTTTGTGTCGCCTGTGCTTGGATGCGATAGAGTGATTGGTTGGGCTGGGGGGCATTTTGCGCGTCCAGCCAGGGGTGTAAACCAAAAAACAGCACTAAAAGCAGTGCTGTTAGGTAATGACTGGGGTACGCCCAAGCTCTCATGCAGGCGTATCCATATCTAACGCTTCTGAGACTAATTGCTCAATTTGATCGGATGTAAACGGCTTGATGAGATAGTTGTGTACGCCTTGTAATTTGCCGATCAAACGGTTAGCCGGGTCATCATAAGCGGTGATGATGATGACCTTGGGCATGTGCCCCTTAGTGGCCTCTAGTCGCTCTTTGATGAGGTCCATAATCTTCCACCCGGTTGTATCCGGTAAGCTGATGTCTAGCAAGACCACATCAGGATCAAGCTCAACGTATTTGTCCATCGCCTTAGAGCCATGTGTGACGTGTTCGGTCTGGATGTTGAGCCGCTCTAAAGTCGCCTGGATGACTTCTGCGAGTTCGGTTGTATCCTCTACGATGAGGACACGGTAAGGGCGTGATGGGTTGTCGTCTGTTGCAGTTTCCGTCTGGGCTTCGGCTTCGGCTTGGGTGTCGCTTTGTTCTTCACCACTGGTCAGTGCCGCGTCTTGGATGTCGTCGTCGTCTTTGCCTTCGCCGGACATATTGACCACTTCAATTAAACCCGTTTCGGAGAATGCACGTTGCACACCCACATTCACAGTGGGTATAAGCGTCGTTTGACGTGTGGGGCTTGGGTCGCTATCCTCACTTTGTGGGGTGCTGCCCTCTGCCATGTATGCATTTTCCGTCGGCGTATCTGACACGAGTTTGGTCATGGCATGTCCTTGTACTTTATATGGTGGTAATATGATGATATGGCGAAAATCTTTTCCCCCATGATTGGCCTCAAGTGTACCATATTTTCCTGGGTAAGTTGGTTAAAACATGCAAATCGCTTCTTTACAATTTGAACACACAATTGACTTGACACTACAGGCGGAATGTTGGTTAGAAGGGGTATCCCATGATGGTATCATCATGGTACAAGACGTTGACGATCAGCAGCGATGGTTGCGCTTAGATGGCACGTCGCTTTCTCCACAAACTACGGTTGACTTTGCCATTAAACCGATGATGCCGAGCGATCATCCCTTGAACTGGGGTATACAACGCCCAGAGTCGGGTTGCCGCGAACATGAGCGTACCGACAACTTGGTGCATCCCTTGGCTATACACGATAAAATGGTGCTGTGTGATCGCTTGGGGTTATCTGTCCCGCCGCCGCTGCTGTTAGGCGTGGGCGAAAGCCGGGTATTGAGCCTTGCGTCGTGGTCGTCTTTGACGGTGATTTGCCAACGGTATCAACTGGTTTTGGCACAACCGGGCAGCAAGAATTACACGACACTGACGCAATTTGTGCTGCGCACGTATGACCCGCAAGAAGACCCTTACGCGGTCAGCCATTGGTTGAACCCGTTATTAGCGACATGCCAGCCTCTTGATTGTACGTTTGCAGCAGGGCATCTGGTTGTTTTGGACGGCGGTGAACGGTGTGATACGGTCAACAAGTTACATATTTGGCATGTAATAGATAGTGAACTGTGATGAGATATTTAATTTGGTTAGGAATTGTTCTCGGTTTGTTGATGCCTGCTACGACAGCACAGGCTCAATACGAGCTACCAACGCCCGTTTGTCCTGATGTTGGCATTCAACCGCGTCCGCAAGAATTTGAGCCAGCCGGCATTATTTTATCAACGTGGGATTTCACGGCGCTATGGGTCTACGACATCGCCCGCAACGCCCGCTATCCACTGCCGAACACCGCCCCTTGTGGCACGAATTGTCATTTATCTGATGATGCACAGTGGATTACATACCATAACATCGAACGTCGCGCTTTCGGGCGAATGCGCTTAGACGGCACTCAACGCTCTATACTGGCATCATATGCAGCTGAGGTTGATTGGTGGTCGGATGATCGGCTTTTAGTTTGGTCGGGTAGCAACAACGCTTATTTGTTTTCGTTGGTCGATGGTTCGATTGAATGGCTCGATTTCCCCGGTTTGGTGAATGTGCAACCGGGTGGGTATTGGGGCGTGGCGATCACAGCGGGGGATGGCGAATTTGAACGCTATCTCGTGGATGCGCGTAACTTCCACGGTTTTGATAATGCCATTTATCTCGGTATCGCGACCCGTTACTTTGAGGCGACATCTTGGTCGCCTAATGGTGAATGGTTAGCGGTGATTGGGCGCGGGGCATTTCATCTGCAATCGCAAACGCGGGGCGCAGAATTGTTTGCCGTTCGCCCGGAGGACGGCACGCTTATCCAGTGGACAAATTTTTCGCAGCAAGTCGGTGCTGTGCGCATCAACGGCCATGCGCCCGGCTCAATTAGTTGGTCGCCGGATGGCAATCACATTGCGTTTTGGGTGATGCCCATGACGAGTGATGATCCCGCGACTGCCGGGCCTGCACGTATACATATTTTGAACGTGCAGGATGGCTCAATGCGCGTTTATTGTGATTACGAGACGACCGAACACACGCCAAACCCGCCACGCTTGGTGTGGTCGCCGGATGGTACGCATATCGCTTTTGGCGGGGAGAACATCATCACCGGGAGCAGTACATTGTTATTGGCGCTCAATGTGGAAACCGGCGTGTTTACGGCGCTCAGCGGTGATGTGTATCCGGCGTTAGGTAGCCCGGATGTGGTGGCATGGGGGAATAAATAACGATGATTTCCATTCGTATCTTCCAGGCATTGTTGCGCCCCTTTGTCGCACATCCCCTGTATCAACGCTGGGGTGTATGGGACCCTACGCCGCTGCCATCTGTGCTGAATAGCCGTTGGTATCGCTTAAGACGCTGGTATCAAAAGCACGAACTCCGCGTGATTACAGGGATTGTCCTTTTTTCTATCCTGCTGATGTTTATATTCGGCTTTTGGCGCGTAATGTCGTTGATTTTGTTTGTGCCGATCTTTTTGATGGTGTTGCTTGTACCGTTAAGTCTTCTGCTGTTGGGGACGATCAATGGGCTTTTGAGTGGCTTTGCCATTAACCAGACAATCGTCAATGAGAAGATCCAAGGCCGTTATGATTTACTTGGCCTTACGCCTTACGGCTTTGAGGGATCGACGTGGGCCTTGTGTAGTTTGTCGCTACAAGGTAAGGGCTTATTACGACGTTTGCGCAACTTAGGGCGGGCGCTCTATGCGTTTTTGTTCGCACTGACTGGCTTCCCTTTAGTGTATGCGATGTTGTTGGCGGCGATCAGCCCGTATCCGAACGCGCTACAAGAGGTCATCAACGGCATGGGGGTTTCTTTCGTGCTTTCATTTCTGTTGGGGCTGGATTACATCCAATCGACCAATGTGGGGTGCATCATTGGTATGGTTGCGCCCACCTTCGACGCAACACACACGGGATCGCGCAATTTCTTGCTGAGTATGTTCTTGGCCGTGCAGTTCGGCACGTATGTCTTTATTGCGATCATCGTTTTCTTCTTCATCTCGGGGTTGGTTTCGGGGTTATCATTGCCGTTGGCCGCGTTGGTCGGTGTATTTGTCACCTATATTCTGCGCGAGATGATGGTTATCGCGTTGTGGCGTTGGATGGCGTATCGTCTTCATGCTAACTTAAAAGATTTAGATCGTTTGGCACACGTCGGCATCGGCAATCAGTCCATCATGAGCAAACTTTTTGTCTCGTTGCTGCGTCTGGTTCAACGTGAGCGTCCTAAAGTAATCTGATGATAACGCGGCGACTCTGGCGCTTGTTGTATCGCTCCGGTGATGTGTATGCGCTCATCGTTGCGCGTGAGGGCGCGACATCCGACTTTCGTCACCGGAAAATGTTTGCTGACGATTCAACCTCTGTTTTTATCGTCTTGATCTTTGTGCTGCTATTGGTGGCGTTTTTCATTGGCGATGTTGGGTTCTTTGTGCTGCTGTTGGGGCCTTTTTTGCTGCTCGGCATCAGCAGTGTCTTATGCGGGTTTGTTATGGCACAACGGACGGCAGCAGCCATCACCTTAGAGCGCAAGCGCCGCCGCTTAAATGTGCTGGCTGTCACCCCGATGGGGCGCTTGGGCGTGTATTGGTTGATGATGTATCTCGTTTTCCATAAGTCGTCTATACGCGCTGCCGCACACGGCTACAATCAATTTGCCAGCATCTCGGCGGCGGTTGTCGGTGTTTGGTTTTCTATCGTGGCTTTGTTGATGCAAGATACAGCGGGTTTGTTGCCTGTTGGATTGTTGGCGCTGGGGTTTGCTGCGTTGCTCTATGTGGATACACTGCAATCCACGCTGATAGGGGGGCTGATAGGCATCCTCTTTGCGGATAAAACGGACCCCTGGGTGATTGGTATCGGTTTTTTGTTGCTTCAATCGATGGTCTACTTCGCGGTTATTGTCACCTTGTTGACTACAGAATTACCTGTTGGCCTCTTGGTGATTGCGTTGATTTTCGCCCTACGTGAGATCGGACTCAGCATCGTGTGGGTGCGCATGACCCGGCATGAGCGGCTGATTGTGGAGGTGTCATGATCGTCTGGTGGTTGTGGCGGGCAATTAACCGCCGTCTGCCGATTGTAAGCCGTTATGTCGATACGACGATGCCTGCTTGGATGCAACTTTCTGCCAAGATACGCCAGTTTTTAGAGATTGCGCCGGGGATATTCATCATTTTGTTTTTCCTGTTGGGGTTGGTTAATAGCGGTGTGGTGCTTGTCGCCTTGCTGCCGTTTGTAATCATCATGTTTTTTGTTGGACGGCTTGATATTAAGTCGCTTTGCCTTGGATGAGCTATCCGCGCAGGTTTTGGCTTTGGCTGCATTTTTAGCCGGCAACTCGTCTATTATGTGCTGGTCGTCCTGATGTTCATCATTATCACCCCGTCTCTATTTGCGGTGGTACTTATCTTCTTATTGCGCGAAGCCAGCGTGTCACTGGTTTGGGGCATAACAAATCGCCTGTGGTATGAAGATGGTGCGAGAACCGCTGGACTGGACATCCGTCCGCTTGATATACTAAAGAAGCGAAAACATCCATCATCACCTTGATGATGATTTCATAGGCAATTTTTGGAGTCTATTGTGAGCGATTTAATCGAACTCGATACGATCCCGGTAGGGGACGATGCAGGGTGGCAGCCCGAC
>DAOTTT010000422.1:0-12355 GCA_034437635.1 Anaerolineae bacterium
CCGTCGCTGTTTTGTACTTCACGGAACGGCTGCACGGCGTATTGCCGGACCGACGGTCACGCAATACGCCGTGCAGCCGTTCCGTGAAGTACAAAACAGCGACGGCGAAACGGTCAAGGAGCGCACTCGCTTGACGAAAATTTCATCATTGGCGAGCGATCTCGCCTTGGCGCTCTCCGTAAAGCGGCTCCGCCTGGAAACGCCCGTGCCCGGTGAGGAATACATGGGCGTAGAAGTGCCCAACCGTAACCCAAGTACGGTTGCGCTGCGTTCTGTATACGAGAGCCGCGCCTTTTACGATCAATCACAAAAGACCAAATCGCCGCTTTTGGTGCCGCTAGGCCGCGATGTCGCCGGGAAGCCCGTTATCGTTGACCTTGCCGGGATGCCGCACTTGCTCATCGCCGGTACGACGGGATCCGGTAAATCGGTGTGTATCGCGGCGATTGCGACGGCGCTGCTCATCAACAACACGCCGGATAAGATCAAGCTGATTATGCTTGACCCCAAAATGGTCGAGTTAGCCCGGTTTAACGGCTTGCCGCACCTCATCGGCAAGGTAGAAACGGACGTTGAGCGCATCGTCGGCGTGCTGCGCTGGTGTACACAAGAGATGGATCGCCGCTATAAACTCCTAGAGGAAAATTCCGCCCGTAACATCGAGACGTATAACTCGCGCTTGGGGCAGCGGCGCAAAGCCGATCATCTGCCGTATATCGTGGTCATGGTCGATGAGATTGGCGACTTGATGATGAGCAAACCGGAGGAAACCGAGCGCACAATTACCCGCTTAGCGCAGATGGCGCGTGCGGTGGGGATGCACTTGATTATCGCCACGCAACGCCCCTCTGTGGATGTCATCACCGGCTTGATTAAGGCCAACTTCCCGGCGCGGATTTCCTTCGCGGTCGCCTCGGCGGTGGACTCGCGGGTGATCTTGGACAGCATCGGCGCGGAGACGCTGCTTGGTAAAGGCGACATGCTCTATTTAGCGCAGGATGCAGGCGGTCCACGCCGTTTACAGGGCTGCTTTGTACATGACGATGAAGTCCGCGATGTGGTGGAGTATTGGCGCACTTGGCGCGATGAGCAAGAACAAGCCGGGAAGTGGGACAGCCAAGCCAACCGCACCCCCTGGGAGCGCGGCTTGACGCGACGCGAATTCCTCGCGGAGACGGACCCTATGCTTGAGCAAGCGATTGAAATCGTCGTGGAAGAACAAGAGGCCAGCGCCAGCCACCTACAACGGGTGCTTGGTCTGGGCTATCCACGCGCCGCCCGCATCATCGACCTGCTGGAAGAAATTGGCGTAATTGGCGAGTCGGTCGCCGGGGGGCGCTCGCGCAAGGTCTTGATCGAAAAGGGCAAAGACCCCTTCAAAGAGATCATCGACAAACGCACTAAGAAAAAATAAGACAGGTTGCTCCGGCTTCGATGCGGGCATTATTCGCGTTAACGAAAGCACACAATAAACCACTGTGACAATACTACTTTTCCTTGATCTATTCGGGACGGCAGTCTTCGCCATTACCGGGGCGCGATATGATTTGACGCAAGCGGCGGATGAGTTCAGCTTCGCCCAAGTTCATATCCGCTTTGGGGCGAATATCAATGTATTAGATGGCGCTATAGCCAAAAGCCCGCTTCTAACAGTTCATCGCTCCATGTGTTGATGCCGTAACGGTCGATCAACTGGCGGATAAATCGCATCGTCCACAGGTCATCGCGGCTGTAACTGATGAAAACTTCGGCCATGAGCGCACTCTTTTCTCAGAATAGGCTAGGTTGTTGGGGGGGCTGGTGCGGCTGGATGAGGTCGGGCAGGTCGTTTTTGACGTTGTTCACCCGTATAGACACCGGGTAAGCGTCCATCGCGGCGGCTTGGTAAGGTTGCAGTAGCGGCGCGAGCGTGTCCGGTTGGCGTTCGGTCGGGTCGAGCCAATCGTCATACTGTTCTGGTGGCAGGATGACCGCCATCCGGTGGTGTAAATCGCTGATTAAGCTGTTGGGCGTGGTGGTGATGATGGTGCAGGTTTGCAGTTCATCGCCTTCTTGATTTTGCCAATGCGCCCACAGGCCAGCAAACGCGAAAACGGGTTCGGCTGTTAAGTGGATGTAGTAGGGTTGTTTGCCGTTGTTGGTCGTTGTCCACTCATAGAAGCCGCTCGCCGGGATCAAGCAGCGGCGGCGTTTGTAGGCGTTTTTAAAAGACGGCTTTTCGTGCAGGGTTTCCGCACGGGCGTTAATCATCTTATAGCCGATCTTGGGGTCTTTCGCCCAGGGTGGCACCAAGCCCCACTGCATTGGGGTGAGGGCGTGCCGGGCATCATTCGTGATGACGCTCACGGGTTGGGACGGCGCGATATTATACCGCGCCTGTATGGTCGGCGGCTGCGTTAAATCAAAATGCGCTTGGATGGTGTCGCCATCCGCAGTGAGCGTAAATCGTCCGCACATGCTTACTTCCCGCTTTTGCCCGCTTCGGTGATCTGGCGGATGAGGCTCAATACAGCCAGGGCGATGCTTAAGAGCGTCCCTGTCTTTAGTGGGGTGGGCTGGCCGCCGTTGCGGGCAGCATCTTCTTCTGCTGCACGGGCGTACAGATACGCGCCAATCACGCCGATAGCTGCGCCGATGAGCGTACCGTTGATGTAAGCGCGGGACTTCCAATTGCTGTTATTGTTGCTTTCTTCACTCATCAGTTTCTTCTTTCTCCTCTGCACGGGTGAATACATGATCTAAAGCGGCCATCTTGGTGCCGATATTGATGCTGCGTTGGTTGATGTTGTCGGCGGTGGCGTTGGTTTTATCGGCGACAGTGCGTGTGGCGCGGCGGGCTTTTTGCAGTTGACGGCGGCTGCTGCGCTCGACAACGTTTACGCCATAAATCGCCGCGAGCAAGATAGCGTACAGCGCAAACCCACAGATCAGCATCGGGCATAGCACTAAGCAAATCAAAAAGATGTTGCTCACACTTGATGATGACCCCGGTTGCGCAAACAGGCCAATGGGCGACGGGCTTAAAAAGAGCAATAAGACCAAGGCGGTAATGCCCACGCCTGCTAAGACGACCGGCCATCGCGGTAGGGTCGCTGGCTTGGTGGTTTTTTTTTGCTGGGGCATGACCGTTCCATATCGTGGTGAGTGCCGTTAAAATATGCTTCTATTGTACTAGATGCTGGTCTAAGGGCAACAGTCGCTATGGGACACGAGACACCAATTATGCAGCGCCTACAAATTACCTTTGGGAAGTTCGGCGCGTTGAAATATACGGGAAATCTGGACGTGTCCAAAGTGTGGGAGCGCGTGCTGCGCCGGGCAAAACTGCCGCTTTTATACACACAAGGGTTTAACACCCGGCCTCGCATCCAGCTTGCCTCTATGCTGCCGATGGGGGTGCACAAGTTCGCCATGCACATCGAGCAATACGCACATCATACGCTTCTCAACAAACATGAGCGCGATCTACGCACGAATTAGATCATCTACGATGTTCAGTAGATGTTGTGGGCGAAATGGCTTTGCCAAAAAGCAATCACACCCGGCGGCTTCCGCCTTCTTTTGATTTTCGCTGCTGGCGACAGCCGTTAGCACAACGATGGGCATATGCTGCGCGATCTGCCGGACGTTGGTGATTGTCTCTAGTCTAGTGACTTCGCCGGGAAGTGAAAAGTCAATAATCGCGATGTCAAAAGTCTGTTGTCTGACGAAATCAACGCCAGTTTGGGCATCTGGTGTCGTGGTAACGACGAAGTTACTCCGCTCGAACAGAATTTGCAGCATTTGTAATGTGTCGACATCGTCGTCAATGATAAGTATGCTCGGCAAAACCCAACTCCGTTATGTAAGGTGATGTTATTTAAACTATAGTGGCGTTTTTCGCATAAGACCATTAATTTTTTGTGCTAAAATTTGAACAATGCGTGCATGGCTTGCGCGGTTTGCTGCGGATTTTCCAGATAGCTATAATGCCCCGCGCCAGGATAAATAACTAAGCCTGCGTCGGGCATCAAGGCTTTGAGTTGATGCGCTTGCCATAGTGGGGTGTCTTCGTCGGCTTCTCCCCAGATGAGCAAGACAGACACACCTACCCGTGCCGCATAATCGCGCAGATCTTGGTTGACGACGTTAACGAACGACTGCCGCATGACCCCGCTAACGGCGTTAAAATCCGCCGAGCCGTAGCGCTGATTGTACCATCCACGCAGCTTATCCGACAATGACCGCAGCCCAATCGTTTTAAGGCCGTCGCGCACGCTTTTATAGAGCGTCAAGCGGAATTGCTGCGCGAGGGGTGCGGGTTTGCGCAATCCGGCGGCATCGGCTAATGTCATCGCGTGGAAGCGTTGCGGGTGTTCCGCGCCGAGAATCAAGCCTAAGCGCCCGCCGAACGAATGCCCGAAGTAATACACCTGCTTTAAGTCGAGCGCGTCTATAAATTTAATGACGAACTGCGCGTAATCAAACACCGTCCAGGGTTGCGGCGGGTCTGCGGAGCCACCAAAGCCCGGCATATCTAGCAGAATGCAACGATACCCCAACGGCGCGAGCCGCTCCGCCAACGGCCACACCAACGACAGATCAACACCCCAACCATGAATCATCAACACGGGGTGACCGTCGCCCACGCTAGCATGAGCGACGCGCACACCGTCAATGATGGTGTGTTCCAGCGGTAAAGCGTCGTGTTGGATCAAAGCGACCCCTCCAGCGTAATATCCGCACCGAGTTGCTTGAGCTTGCCGACCACGCCGTCAAAGCTGCGGCGTAAGGCTTGCGCGTTGTCGATGACCGTTTCGCCCTGGGCGACCATCGCCGCCGCTAACATGCCTAAGCCGGTACGAACGTCGGGCGAGTCGAGATAGGTCGCGTACAGCGGCGACCCGCCCATGACGATTGCCCGGTGTGGATCGCATAGGATGATCTGTGCGCCCATCGCCTTGAGCTTATCCACAAACAGCAGACGGTTGTTATAGAGCTTCTCGTGGATGAGCGACGTTCCTCGCGCTTGGGTGGCGATGACGGTGGCGATAGCGACGAGATCCGACGGGAAGCCCGGCCAGGGTGCGGTTTCTATGGAAGAATCGACATCTTCCTGCCGATTAGAGACGGTCAATTGCTTGTGCTTGGGGATGAAAATGGCGTTTTCGTCAATGTCTAGCGTCACGCCCAGGCGTTGATAAATCTTGTTTATCATACGCAGGTCGGGCGCATTGGCGTTGTCGATCTGCACGCGCCCGCCGCATAATGCAGCGATGGCGGCAACGCTGGCCGTTTCGATGTGATCCGGCCACAGGTGAAAATCCGCGCCGTGTAAGTTGCCATCTTTGCCGAAGATATGCAGCACATTGGAACTCACCCCCTGCACTTGTGCGCCCATGCGCTCTAACATGCGTCCTAATTGTTGCAGGTGAGGTTCGCTGGCGGCATTGTGGATGATCGTCTCTTTGCCAAAATTGGCCGCGAGCATCATCACAATAGCGGTGGCGGTCACGCTCGCTTGGCTGAGGATGATATTCTTGTAATCCCACCGGACCGCCCGGATTTCTACGCCGCCATCGCTGTTGACGACATCAAAGCCGAGATCGCGCAGGGCTTCGATGTGGGTGCGGATGCGGTTAAACGGGAAGGCAACTTCTACGCGCACAAACTCCCGCCGCACCAAAATCGGCGCGAGATAGAGCAACGCCCCAGTAAAGCCAATGGTTTCTTGCTCGGTGATCGTCCGGTGGATGAGTTGGGGCGTGCTGATGTGCAGCGTATCGGCCTCGGTGCTGTAGCTCGCCCCTAGACGTTGGGCGGTCTTGAGCATCGTGTCGATGCTGGTGGTCTGTGGCATGTTGTGCAATGTCACGCGGTCTTCTGCCAGCAAAGAGGCGGCTAACATGGCAATGGCAGCATTACTATTGCCGGATGGCTTATAAGTCCCGTTAAGTGCATGGCCGCCGCGCACCCGAATTCGCATCGACTGTACCTTTGTGTTGTTGGTTTGACAATTTTGGGGATTATAACACGACCTTCCTGCTACCGACGATACCGGAAGGCGAGCGCAGAAATAAAAACAGGAGATCGCCCAATGCCGGACGACCTCCTGACCAAGAGGGGAAATGTTTATTGCTTAGTTGTTGCTCTTTAGGACTTTGCCGTTGTTGATGCTGATCTGGCGCGGGCGGGCTTCTGCCGCTTTGGGCAAGGTCAGCGTTAATACGCCGTTTTCAAAGTCCGCTTCGACTTTATCCGCGTCAATCTTCTGCGGCAGGGTAAAGCTGCGCGTCAGCTTGCCATAGAAGCGTTCTTGCAGCAGCACACGGGTATTTTCGTCCAGCTCCGGCTGTGCGACCTCTACGCCGATGCTCAGGGTATTGTCGTGCAGATTAACGTTAATCTGGTCGGACGAAACCCCCGGTAGGTCGGCGACGAGAACATAAGTGTCCGGTGTCTCATGTGCGTCGATGGGCAAGTTGTTGCCTAGGCCGGTGCTGCGCATTTCATTGAAGTTGTCTTCAAAGAAGTGATCCATTGCGCTTTGAATCGCGGCCAATTCCCGGAATGGATTCCAACGTGTAATCGTAGCCATTGTTATTGCCTCCTCAAAGATAGGTTGTTTTCCTTTGACACCTATACTATAGGCAAGCAACGTATGAAAAATTTATGCAAAGCATAAGAAAAATATCTGACAGAATCAGAAAATCATAAGAATAAGATGGCTATGCCGATCACGGCGATCACCGTGCCGATCATCGCCCGCAAGGTGATTTCCTCTTTAAATACGACTGCGCTAATCGGGATCAAAAAAATGGGTGTGAGATTGGTCAATGTGGACGATACCCCCACCGGGATAAGCTGCAAAGAGGCCAGCACTAACGACGCGCCGATCACCGGGCCAGCGATGGACCCAACCAGCAGAAAGCGCAGTGACCGTGTATGCGTGCGGACGGTATGCAGCGTCGGCGGGAGCTTGCCGCGTAGCAATGCCAGTGCCCAGATCGCCGTTGTCGCAATGCTAATGCGCATCACAGCCGCGCTTAACGGGTGGAAGTCGCCCGGTGCGGCGAAGTAATCGCGCAGGTCGCTTGCAATGTGCGGGAAGGCCACTAGTGTATGGTGCGCTTGTGTGCTGATGACATCCGCCAAGCCTAAAGACGACAGGATAAATGAGGATGATTGTCCTAACGCGCCGATCAAAGCGAAGACCACACCCATACCAAAGCTGCCATCGTTGGGGAGCGTGCCTGTATCCCCGCGCTTCCCCGTGACCACAAATATGATCCCGCCAATAATCATCAAAATGCCGCCAGTCGCGCCGGACTCCAGGCTTTCATCCAAGAAGATATAAGCTAAAAATGTGCTTAAAATAGGCGCAATGGCAATGATGAGTAACGTCAAACGTGGGCCAATGCGATTAAAAGCGTTAATGATAGAGATTGATCCGAGCCAAAACCCGACAATGCCGGAAATGCCCAACCAAAACCAGCGGATCGGCTCAACATATGTTGGCAATATCCACCCAGTGAGCAGCCAATGCAAGGTGAACAGGCAGACTGCGCCAATGGGCAAGCTCGCCCGCATGACGATAATCGGGCTGAAGTCTCGCCCGGAAAGGGTGAATGTCGTTGACGTTACGCTGAACGCTAACGCAGCGAATAATGCCGCAAACTCGCCTGCAAAATCCATAACTGTATCTGCTTTCTATAAGAACAGTAAGGCGGTGCCGGCAAAGGCGATGCATGTACCGATGATTGCGCGGCCTGTGGGTTTCTCTTTAAAGACAACATAGCTAATTGGGATCAAAAAAATCGGCGTGAGCGCCATCAATGTGCTGGCGATGCCGACGGGCGCGTTTTGCACGGCGATGAGCGAGAGCCATACGCCGAACACAGGCCCGGTCAATGCGCCACCCGCCATAAAACGCAGCGCCTTTTTATTTTCCCAAGAGCGCGTAAAGCTGCGCAGCACGCCGCCGCGTAACGCTGTAAACGCCCACATGGTGAGCGTGGCCGCGCTCAAGCGCATCAAGTTGCCGCTCAAGGCCAAGAAGTCGCCCTCTAAGCCGAGTTTGGATGTCACCAATCCCCCCGCTTGGCCGAGTGCGCCGCCGAATGCAAAGATCAAACCGATGATGTATTGCCGAATTGGGATGGACTGTTGCACGGTCGGGCTTCTCTCGGAGATCACCCAGGCGATGCCGAAGATGGTCACGGCGATGCCGATGATTTCGACTTGGTTCAAGTTTTCGTCTAAGGCCACCCATGCCATGATCGCACTCAGCACCGGGGCGAGCGCCATCACCAGCATGGATAGGCGCGGGCCGATCATCACAAAGCCCTGGAACAGCGCCGCATCTCCTAGCGCCAAGCCGATCACCCCGGAGAGCGCCAGCCAGAACCAACGTTCCCCGGCGGCATCCAGAGGCAACAGCCAGCCGGTAGCCACAAAATGCAAGCCCATCACCAGCGGCAGCGCGATGAGTAAGCGCATCCGGTTGACTAACGGGCTGCCGACTAAACGCCCGGCCAGCGTAAACATGGTTGATCCAAACGAGAAGGCGATAGCCGTACCGAGCGCGGCTAATTGACCAAAAAGCATAATGCTCACTATCAAGTTGCAGTCGTCAAAGCGGCCATTATGCGTGTGTCGTTGGGCAGATGATAGTGCCAGTTATTGGCCTTATAGCCAATAACGATGATGGTATGCAATCTAGCGGTGTTCTATATGGTTGTGTTTATACGGCATACTGATTCCGAGCAAGTCAAAGTCGCGGATGGCGTGCTTGGTTTCCAGCGAGTACAGCGGCAGAAGGGGCGTTCTGCGAGTAAATCCGGCTGTTGGTTGATTTGATCGTAAAGGAGCATAATGTCCAAATTGGACATCCCCAAGTCGTAAATATCTGGGAAGGCCACTGCCACGCGGAAGCTGACTGCATCCCAATCTTTGACGACGCTGTTATATTCCCCGCCGACATAGCGCCCCGGTTTTTCTACTTTGAGCAAATGCCGATCTAATAACGTTTCAATCTGTGTCGGTTGCATGGTGTTGTTCTCTCAAGAATTTGATAAACCTGCGTCATTTTAATGTTAGCACAAAAGCCAGCGCGTCAACAGCACTTTGTGAGATGCAAGGATCACATCTATACTTACTGGACAGTATGCAAAAGCAGAGGAAAAGATATGCTAGCGATTGTGCGGGCGTGCGCCGTCGTCGGGTTAGATGGTTGGATCGTTGAGGTGCAGGTGGACTTTAACCCGCGTGCGCATCTGCCGTCATTTTCTATTGTCGGCTTGCCGGATTCTGCGGTGCGCGAAAGCCGCGAGCGCGTCCGGGCGGCCATCAAAAACAGCGGCCTGACCTTCCCCAATAAAGGCTACGTCGTGAACTTGTTCCCGGCAGATTTGCCCAAGAGTAGCACCGCTTACGATCTGGCGATTGCGGTAGGCGTACTCGCGGCGACGGATCAAATTCCGTTAGGGGCGCTTGAGGATGCGCTTTTCGTCGGGGAATTGTCGCTAGATGGTACTGTGCGCCATGTCAAAGGCGTGATGCCGATGGTCTACACGGCGCAGCAGGACGGTTATACCACCGTTTTCGTCCCGACAGAGGACGCGCCGGAAGCCGCACTCGTCCAGGGGATGACCGTCATCCCGGTGGACTCGCTCGGCCAATTGGTGGAGCATCTGTACAACATGAACCCCATCGCGCCCTATGTGGTCGATGTTGAGGCCATGAACGCCGCCTCTGTGCCGGATGGTCTGGTCGATTTTGCCGACATCAAAGGCCAGGAGCACATCAAGCGGGCGCTGGAAATCGCCGCAGCCGGTGGACACAACATTATTTTGACGGGCGTTCCTGGCGCGGGTAAGAGCTTGATGGCGCGGGCCATGCCGGGGATTTTGCCGGGTTTAACCCTGGCGGAAGCCTTAGATGTCACGCGCATTTATTCCGTCGCGGATATGCTGCGCGGGCAAGGCTTGGTGCAATCCAGGCCGTTTAGAGCGCCGCATCACACCATCTCACAAGCCGGGCTAGTCGGCGGCGGGACGGTGCCCAAACCCGGCGAGATCAGCCTCGCGCATCGTGGCGTATTGTTTTTAGATGAAATCGTAGAATATTCGCAGAAGGTGCTAGAAGTCATGCGCCAGCCCATCGAAGATAAGATCGTCACCATTAGCCGCGCACGCGGCAGCGTGACCTTCCCGGCGAATTTCTTGTTGGTGGCGGCGCGTAACCCGTGCCCGTGCGGGTATTATGGCGACCCGGTGCATCCGTGCTCGTGCTCGCCGTCGATGATCCAACGTTATCAAGGTAAGCTCTCCGGCCCTTTGTTGGATCGCATTGATATTCATGTGGAAGTCCAGCGCGTGGATTACGATAAGCTCATGAGCAAAACCAAAGCGGAAACCTCCGCCGCTATCCGTGCCCGTGTGGAAGATGCGCGGCAGCGGCAGTCTGCCCGCTTTGCGGATTATCCTGGTTTGTTTACCAATGCGGATATGGGCACGAGTGAAATTAGTGATCTCTGTGTCGTGCGGCCAGAGGCGCAACAACTTCTTGAGCTTTCCACCCGGCGGATGCAACTCAGCGCCCGATCCTATCATCGTGTGCTCAAACTCAGTCGCACCATTGCGGATTTAAACAACAGCGATATGATAGAGGTCAATCACATTGCAGAGGCGATACAATATCGACCTAAACCGCTTTAAGCGAGCCACTATGTCGAACCGCTTTAAGATAATCGCAAGCCCTAAAAACGTGCTCCAAATCATCTTTTTGGTCATCGTGACGGCGTTTGCCATTTTATATTTAATCGATCAATGGGATCAGTTGCAAGCCTATGCTGTCAACGTCAATTGGGCGTTGGTGCTGGTTGCACAGGTGGGGCTAATCGCCGGGATGATGCTCTTGGCCGTGAATGCGTGGTTGCTTTTCCATCGGATGACGGCGCTACACATCAGCTACCGCCAGATTTACAAATTGTTTTTTCTGTCCACCATCGCCAAGTATCTCCCCGGCGGTATCTGGATGTTTCCGGGGCGGCTTTTGCTCTACCAAAACGCCGGGTTGCCGGTGCGCCAGGGTATTCCCATCATCGCGTGGGAAATCCTCATGTTGATGCTCGGCGCGTTGTTGGTTACGCTGTTAGGCGTGCCGATCTTAGCGACTGTTATTCCGCTGGTTGTCATCATTCCGCTGGCTGTAGTGGGGTTGATCTTATGTGGATGGGCGTTTGCATCCGGGCAAGTGCCGGGGGCTAGCTGGCTATTACACCGCGTGAAAATCCCGTTGCTGATAGATGTCTTAGGCCAAGATCTGCGCCCTATACGTGTTAACGTCTATGTGATGGTCACCTGTTGGTTGATCCTGGGGGCATCATTTGCGGTGATTGTGTACGCCGTCGCGCCGGATTTGCCTTTGTATCGCGCACCGCAGTTGATCGGCGTATTTACGGGGGCGTGGTTGGTGGGGTTTGTGATTGTCATCGCGCCGGGGGGTATCGGCGTGCGTGATGGTGTCCTCATTTTGCTGCTAACGCCCATCCTGCCGGCGGGTGCGCCGGTATTGGTCACGCTGTTATCCCGTATATTATGGACAATCGCGGAATTAGCCAATTTATCCATCAGTTATGTCGTCGCAAGGAGAAAACATGAGCCAACAACTGCCTGAAGAAATCGTCACCGGGAACGTATACGATAAGTTCAACACCCAAAACCCGGTCGCCAAGCGTCTGATGCAGGGCTTTAAAGGGGCGTTTAAGTCCCTTTATCTTCATGCTCAACCTGAAGCCGTCTTAGAGGTGGGCTGTGGGGAAGGCTACATGCTGGAATACATGCAGCAGTTGCGCCCGGTGCCCTTCGTCGGTATGGATATTGGCATGGACGTGTTGCAGCAGGCCGTTAAGCGAACCTCACAAGCGCAGATTAGCTTGGCCGATGCGCACCGCTTGCCGTACCCAACCGATAGCTTTGATCTGGTCGTGTGCTGTGAAGTGTTGGAGCACGTCGCCACGCCGGAAGTGGTGGTTAAAGAACTGCGCCGTGTAACCAGCAAGTATATTATCGCCAGTGTCCCGCGTGAACCCATCTGGCGGATGCTCAATATGGCACGCGGTGCTTTTTGGAAAGACCTGGGCAACACGCCCGGCCACCTCAATCACTGGAGTTCACGCGGTTTTACGCAGCTACTCGCGCAAGAGTTTAACGTTCTACAGGTGAAGCAACCGCTCCCCTGGACGATGGTCTTGGCGGAAGTTAAGTAGTTTGAATATTCTAACAAGTCGCACAAGCTAAATGTGCTATCTTTAGATGAAAATATTATTAGACAGGAGTTTTGTGCGATGGGCGAAATTACATGGCATAATGAC